>CAMYIK010000068.1 GCA_947258365.1 uncultured Thermoleophilia bacterium
GACCAGCCCGGTCCGTGTCAGTGCACTGGGGCACGAGAACCAAGCCCTACAAGGACGCAGGCGACCGGAGGGAGCGAAGGAGGATCGATGCCGGAAGCATCGGAGCGCCGACCAGCCGGTCCGGGTCGTTGCCCTGGGACGCGAGAACCAAGCCCTACAAGGACGCAGGCGACCGAAGGGAGCGCAGGAGGATCGATGCCGGAAGCATCGTGACGACCGAGGACGCGGTAGGGCGCAGCGTTCTCGTGCCCCAGGGTACGACTAAGGGCCGGTTGGCCGGGGCCTAACTCACGAGGACGCGACGGAGCTCTACGAAGCAGGTCTTGCCCTCGAGGACTGCCTCCAGACCGGCTTCCCACAGGGTCTTCATACCCTCTTTTCGGGCGAGCTCCTCAAGCGCGTCGCGAGTGCCTCCCGACGAGGCGAGGCGCACCATGTCGTCGGACATGACCATCAGCTGATACACGCCGACGCGCCCTTTGTATCCGGTCTTGCCGCAGCGAGCGCACTCCCCCGGCTTGTAGATGGTGCCGAATCGGGCTCGCCAGTCCTCCGGGACGCGGGCGGCTTGGAGCTCCTCGGGCGTCGGCTCGTAGGGCACCTTGCATGTGCAAAGCAGTCGCGCCAACCGCTGGGCGATTACGCCGGAAACGGCGGCGCCCACGAGGAAAGGCTCCACACCCATCTCCGTAAGTCGCGTAATCGCGCTCGGCGCGTCATTGGTGTGGAGGGTCGACAAGACGAGGTGACCGGTCAGGGCGGATTCGATCGAGATCTGCGCGGTCTCGACGTCACGAATCTCACCCACCATGATCACGTCGGGGTCGGCGCGCAGAATCGAACGAAGCGCCGTCGCAAACGTGAGGCCCGCCTTCTTGTTGATCTGCACCTGCTGCAAACCGCTCAACCGGTACTCGACCGGATCCTCGACGGTGATGACGTTGATCTCTGGCCGATGGATCTCCGCCAGCGTTGCATACAGAGTGGTCGACTTACCGGAGCCGGTCGGACCCGTAACGAGTAGGGCGCCGGTCGGGCGGGCGACGATCTCCTCGAAGTTGTTCTGAACGTCCTCCGCGAAACCGAGCATCTCGAGCGTCGGGGGCTCGCTGGAGGTATCCAGGAGTCGCATGACACAGCACTCACCGCGCACCGTTGGCAGGAGTGCCAGGCGCACGTCCAGCTCGCGTCCGACGCTTTTGGCGGTCATCGTGATGCGGCCGTCCTGCGGTTTGCGGCGCTCGGCGATGTCGAGCTTTCCCATCACTTTGATGAGGGTGGTGAGCGATGACGCCAGCCGTTTCGGCACGAGTTGGACCTCCTGCAGCACGCCATCGACGCGGAAACGTACGAGGAGCCCCTCGTCTGTGGGGTCGAGGTGGACGTCAGAGGCACCGTCGTTGGCCGCCTGCTGGAGAATCGACGCGAAAAGGCGCGCGATCGGTGCCTGGTCCTCGGCGCTCAGATCCTCCTCTGCGTCGAGCTCATCGTCTTCGGCACGAAACTCGACGTCCATGAGGCTGGAGCGCTCTGTGGCCTCAGTCTGACGTGAGATTTTGCGGAGCTCGACCTCGATTTCCTCGCGAACCGCGACGGCCAGGCGCACCGTGAACTTCGAGGCGAGTCGTAGCTCGTCGAGAGCCTGCACGTCGCCGGGATCGGCGACCGCCACGAGGACCTTGCCCTCAGTGAGGGCGTACGGCACCGCGATCACACGTTCGAGGACGTCGAACGGGATGGCCGCTAGGGCGTCGGGGTGCACACGGGTATCGCCGAGATCAACGAAGGGAACCCCGTAGTGCCTCGCTCGCGCCTTGGCAACCTCTTCGGGACCACCGACGGTCTTGGTAATTGCCTCGGCAAGCGATCCGCCGGCGGCGAGAGCAACCGCCTCCGCCAGTTGATCCGAGGCCATGATTCCCGTCGCTGCGACGACCTCGGCCACGATTGTCGTGTCAGGCAAAGGTAGATGAGCGCGCCCGGCATCTTCTGCCGCGGCACTCTTATGATCTTCCCCCTCGCCGGCTGCGCCCTCGGCGCCCGCCTGGCGAGCGAAATCCGTGGGGCCCGTGGGCTGCACGGCGTTTGCGGGGCGGTTATCGTCGTCATCGTCGTCAACGCCGTCATCGGCATCTGATGGAGACGCCGGCTGCACGTCCTCGCGCACCAGATCCATTGTGGCCGCGATCTCAGCCTCCGGCCGGGAACCGGCGACCTCTTCTGGCGCCTGGTCAGCAGCGATGCCGTCACTCGGCACGACAAATCGCGCCGCTCCTGCCCCCTGTAGCCGGGAAGTTTCTGAGGTCGCCGTAGTCCGCAAGCCACTAGCGTCAGACTCCAGGACGATCTCGATGTCGTCCACGTCATGCGCCACGCGGCCCGCCGCCGTCTCGCCGGGAGTCGATCCCGCCGGGTCGAGGACCTCCGGCGCGGCCGGGCCCTCGTCGGCAGAGATGTGCGCGGCAAAAGGGTCGCCTTGTGCCGGGCCGGACGTGCCCATCTCCTCGGTGTCGCCGCGCTCTGTCACGACCATGTCCTGGTGTAGACCTCGAGCAGCTCAGGACCCGCAAAGAGTCCAATGACGGCGCCGGCGGCAAGGAAGGGCCCGAGCGGTACCGGGACCTTGCGCCCCGCGGCGCCCTGGCGCGCGATGATGGCTACGCCGAGCACGCCGGCCGCAACGATGCCAACCATCATGGCCACCGTCACCGAGAGCCCAAGGGCGGCACCAAGTACCAGCGCGAGCTTCACGTCGCCCATGCCCAGACCACCCGGATACGCCAGCGCGAAAGCGAGCAAGAATCCGGCTGCGCCAAGAGCCGCGAGGGTCCACTCCACCACACGGTCTGGCTGAAGCGCGATCTGACCCAGGTAGATGACGCCAAAGAGAGGCATGACGATTCGATTCGGAAGGATGTGGTGTTCGATGTCGATCGCGGCCAGCGCGACGAGGGCCGCAACAAAAACTGAGTAGAGCGCCGCTTGCGCGGTCAGACCAAACTCGAGTACCACGGCGAAGATGAGACTCGCCGTAAGTGCCTCTACGGCCGGGTAGCGCCAGCTGATCCCCGTCGAACACGTGCGACAACGCCCACGCAGCACCAGCCACGACACGACCGGCACGTTGTCGTACCACATCACCGGTGTCTCGCAGCTCATGCAGCGGGACGGTGGGTGAGTCAACGATTCCCCGCGTGGCAAGCGCGCGGCGACGACGTTGAGGAAGCTGCCGATCGCCAGCGCGAACGGCAGCGCAAGTGAGGCCGCGATCCAGTTCATCTATTCATTTATCGGCGCTGAGAGGGCCGACCTTGACGACCAATACAGTCAGCCGGTCTGCTCCAGGAGTTCGATCTCCCAATCGGCGGCGTTGTCGGCGTAGCCGAGCAGAACACCGGGAATCAGGGACTGGAGCTCCTTCCAGGAAAAGAAGGTAGGCCATCCGCCACCTTGGTCCTCGTCATCCTCCTCGATGCGAATCTCGCTGCAGATCATCGGACCGCTGACATAGATGTCCTGGTGAATCAGGCAGAAGTCCTCCGCGTAGACGACGCCCTGGAAGGCTGCCGGCGCAAGGTTGCCGCCTTGGTCGTATTCGGACCAGCCGCGGGAGATCAGGATCATCATGTTCGCCTCGGGATCCCAGTTCTCCATGTCGGTGCGGCAGTTGTGTGAACCGTCGCCACCCGCGCACACCAACTCGTCGAATTCGAGGTCGTCACCTGCATAGATGGTCGCGCGCCCCTGGTAGTTGACCAGGTCGCCGTCGTCATCGAAACGAATGTCGCCGTCAATGAAGATCGTGCCGTGGATCGTGAGGATGTTCGTGCTGTGGTTCCACGAGATCTCCCCAACGAGCTCACCGCCCTCGATGACCTTGCAGGTGTAGCTCGAGTTCTTCGGCGTGATTTCTCCCGAGCCGCTCCTGCTGGCGTTCATCACGCCGTCGTTGTCGAATCCGCCAGGGAAGGAACCGGTGGTGCAGTTGTGATTCGGACCGGGCTTGGCGTTGTCGTACCAGTATTGGTGATCGACCTGTGGCTTGAAGAGGCTCGACGGTGTCTGCGACTTCTCTTCCGTGAAGATGCCGTCGTTCTCGTCGCAAAGGGCCGTAGCGGGGCTGTTGTGGAACTTGCACAGGCCGCCCACCTGAACCAGGCTGACGCGATCGTGCGCGTTGTTGTCCCCGATCTTCGATTGGGGGTCTCTGATGAAGACATCGTCGCCCACCCGCACGACGGTCGGATTGCCGGTGGTCGACTTCTTGATCTGCCCACCGTTGTCGAGGCAGATATCGCCACGGCTACTTACAGACGCCGGAACGTCCACGTTGATTTCGAGGCACTTGTTGTGCCGATCGTGGTACAAGCGATCCCAGTCGTTGGGGTTAGCTCCCGGCACGAGCGCACGGATGCGAACCTTTTGGCTCAGCGTGCGCTGAATGTCCGACGCACCCGGCCCCGTGGGGTTGTCGACGGTGCTGGTTGCGTCGATGGTCCATACGACGTGTCCGTCAGCATCGGTGCTCTTTGAACCGCTGTAGGTCACGTCACCGCCTTCGAGCGACACGGTGCTCGGGCTGGACAGCAAGCTGGAGTCGGTTGGGTTGGAGGCACTACTGATCACCGAAAGACCCTCGGCGACTCCAGCCTCCGCTACCGAGAACGCCTCGTTGTCGGCGTTCGTGTAGTTCGCACTGCGAGAGTTTGCTCCCGCGAAGAAGATGACCCCGGCGCCCGCGATGGACAACACTCCGAGAATGCCGATGGCCATCACGAGGGAGATCCCCTCCTCCTTGGCAAATTTGCGCATGAGGCGGTTGAGGAACGCGTTCATCAGGTCACCCTTTGAGAGTTGCGAAGTACGACGACATCCACGAGTCGCCATTCCGTGTGTGTTTGACCAGGCTGGAGATTGACCGGGAGGTCAACTTGAAGGCGGCCGAGTTCGGTCGTCGTTGGAGCCGCATAGGTAAAGACGTTGCCAGTGGTAAGGAAGTCGGCGATCTCGACGTTCGCGCGGAGGAGACGGAAGCGATTGGCTGAGACCGCTTGGGTTTTGTATTCGACGGACGGCGTACCGCTCGAACAGGCAGCAGGCAGCGTCAGCGTGACCGAGCTTCCTGTCTCGACGATGGAGCTCGCGCAATGGACCTCACGGCGGAGCTTGTCCGTGGCCGTGCGTGCCGAGCTCTGCGCCTCGAGGTTCTGCATCGCCGTCCGTTGGGCCGAGAGGCCGGATACGAACACCGCGACCAGCGTGCCAATAACGATCGTGAGGATCGCCATGACCGTGACGAGCTCCGTGAGGGTGAAGCCGCGCTGATCCTTCAGCCGCCCGACCGCCTTGTTCAGGAGGGCCCTCACGACTGATCCACAGTCGTGAATGCGATGACGTCGTCGTCGTCATCAACGACGAATACTGAGGCCTTCGGTCCGGTTGCCTCAATCAGCTCCCGCGGATCATGTGTCTCGGCGCCGAAGTGCACGTGAGCGGGACCTGAGGTCCATTCCGCCACTGCGCCGATCGGGTGCCCTGCCGGGACCGTCTGCCCGGCCACCACCGAGACGTTGCCGAGGTGGGCGTAGAAGTAGTTGCCACGAGCCGTGGCAATCGTGACCGATTGCCCGTACACACGCTTCCCCGTCGCGGTCACAAGAGTTCCCTTATGAGGGTCACGCCCACTCACCTTGACCACCTGTCCCGCCGCAACGGCGAGCGCCGGCGTGCCAGGTTCGGCGGCGATGTCAATGGCATTGCGAGATTGCCAGTCGGACTGCGCGTGGGTGCCGGCGCCCGGAGTGCCGATAATGCGTGGGCGTTGCCCGTAGAGCTCTACGGGAGTGCCCGAGGTTGGAAAGACCTCTGGAGGACCCATCAAGTCCAATAGACGGGCACCGAGCCTCGCGCTGGCTGCCTTGTGCGCCTCCTTCAGCTCTCCGGTCCGGTCGGCAGCCTCTTTGGTGAGCACGTCAAGACGGCTGAGCTCCACATCGATCTCGGCAAAGTCCTTGTTGATCTCACCGGTCGCGGCGGCCGCCGCCTGCTCGACGAGTGCCCCGCGGCGCGCGCGCAGTACGTCGAGATCAGCCTCCGATTCCTCAAGAGCTCGTGAGGCGTCTTCTAGGTCTTGCTCGGCCTGTTTGATCCGCTTACTGAGGGACTCGACCTGCCACAGGTCGCCGGACGGGCTCGAGATGGTCGGCGCCGGAAGAACGCCGAAGCCGCCGCCGCCGAGCGTCTCCGCCAGGCTCATGACCTTGTCGACGTAGGCGTCGGAGTGGTTGTACGCGAAGACCGAGCGACGAAGATCAGTGTGGGCGTCGGCGGCCGCGAGATACCGCGCGGCGCTGTAGACGGCGTCCTCGGGATCCCAAGGATCGGCCAAGCCGTCGCCGTCGCCATCCATGCCCCAGCGCTCCCAGGTCGAGGGGAGAAACTGCATCCACCCCACCGCCCCGGCGTAGCTCGGGCCCATATTCTGACCAAGGTTCGTTTCGACGACATTGATCGCGCCGAGCACCTGCCACGGCACGCCGTACGCCGCGCCAGCCTGGCGCCAGAGCGCTTCGAGTTCAGTGTGTGAACGCCGCTCTGGTACGGCGGGAGGCGTGGAAAGATTCTCGGGCGTCGTGATGGCACCGGGCGCGTTGGGAACCTCGTAGGAGGGCAGAGACGTCGAGCCCTGGGCTCCGGCGCCGGCCACCGCAAGCGCCCCGAGCCCGACCATAACGCCAGCAAGCAAACCTGAGACACGGCGCATCTAGACAGCCTGCCCGTTGTCGGAGGGAGCGAGCTCCTCGATGAACGACCCCTCGGCGGTGCGAAGGAGCGGGACTTCCGGCACGGGCGGCGGCGGCGGCTTGTGAGGGTCCGCGGGGGCGACGGACTCCTGCCGGTTCTCTCGCATGCGGCGCGCTTGATCGAGCTTGAGGGCGAAGTCATGCGCCTCGCTCGCCGCAGCAATCGCGGTCTGCCGGTCAACGAGGCCGTCAAGCACCAGCTCGGTGAGGTGGTGATCGAAGCTCTGCATCCCGTGAACGTCGCCCTCGTTGATGACATCGGCGAGCTCCTCGACCCGATTCGGGTCGCGAATCAAGTCGCCTGCCCGGGCCGTATTGACCAAGACCTCCACCGCGGGGACGAGCCCGCCGCCCACGCGCGGCAGCAGCCTCTGAGAGATCGCGCCTCGCAATACCGAGGCGAGCGTGTAACGGGCCGACTCCTGACGCTCACCCGGGAAGAACTCGATGAGGCGGTTGACGGTCTCGGCGGCGTCGGAGGTGTGCATGGTGCTGAGTACGAGGTGCCCCGACTCACCAGCCGAGAGTGCAGCCTCCGCCGACTCGCGGTCGCGCAGCTCACCGATCACGATGACGTCCGGGTCTTGCCGGAGAACCCGGCGCAGCGCGTGCGAGAAGCTGAGGGTGTCGATGCCGATCTCGCGCTGCGTAATGAACGCCTGACCGTCGTCGTAGATCATCTCGATCGGGTCCTCGATCGTCACGATGTGGCAGGCACGAGAGTGATTGAGTTGGGAGACCATGCCTGCGAGGGTCGTGCTCTTCCCGGACCCGGTAGCGCCTGAGACGATGACGAGGCCGTGCTGGCTATCGGCGAGGCGCATCACCCCCTCGGGGATCCCAAGCTCGCTGAGCGGCAGAGGGGAGCTCGGCACGCGACGAAGAACCATGGAGATTTGTCCACGCTGGCGAAAGGCGCTGACGCGGAACCGGTTTCCGGACTCGGTCATGTAGCTCGTGTCCACCTCCCCGGTGCCCTCGAATTCCTCGCGCCGGGCGGGGGACGACTCGGTGATCATCACGAGTGCGTCGTGCAGTTCACCGGCGGTCAAAGGTGAGCCACCGAGGGAGAAAATCGTGCCGTCGGACCGTGCTGACGGAGGCGCGCCGTACTTCAGATGAAGGTCGCTGCCGCCGACTTGTTCGAGTCTGTCGAGAAGGTGGTCTAGTTCCATCGATCTCTCATCGGCGTTTGCTACCTCACTCTTGAGAGCGAGGCATCCCGTTAGGACGTGGCGTTGCCGGGAAGTTGAAGGGTGTCGGACCCTTGGGCTCCGCGCGGATCGGCATCGCCGCGCGCGAGCACCCTCTCGAGTGCCGCGACGGTAGCCGGCGAGAATTGGAAGCCGATCTCTTTGCGAACCTCTTCCAAGGCCTCGTCCTTGCTGCGCAACGCGGCGTAGGTACGGGCCGTCGTCATGCTGTCCCAGGCGTCGGCCAGCGCGAGGATCGCGGCTCCCTCAGGAATCTCGTCTCCCTCAAGCCCATCCGGGTAGCCAAGGCCGTCCCATCGCTCGTGATGGCCACGGACCCATGCGGCTTGTGCGGGCATCGCGATCTTGGCCGTCATCTCGGCCCCGAGCGCAGTGTGCTCCTTGACCCGATCGAACTCCTCGTCAGTGAGCTTGGCGGGCTTCGTCAGAATCGCGTCCGGAATGCAGAGCATGCCCACGTCGTGCAAACAGCCGGCATCGCGGATGGCGCCGATGAGTGTCTCGCTCCAGCCCATCTCCAAGGCAATCTGCGCGGCCAGCTCACCCACTCGTTCGGAGTGGCGGCCGGCGGCCTCGTCGACTGCCTCGAGTGTTCTCAGAAGAGCAGCGACGGAGGCGCGCGACTTCGTATTGCCGAGTTTGCGGCGCGCATCGATGATGCCGCTGCCGGTGGAGCTGATGGGGCCCTCGGGCGAATAGTGGGCGATCATGCCGCGCCCCATGACCTTCGCCCAGTTCAACGCCTCGCGAGCCCGACGAACCATCCCCCCAGGATCGTTTGCGTACGCGATGTCGGCGATTCCCACCGACAAGCTCACGTCGAATGAATGAAGCTGCTCGGAATCTTCGACCGCCGACATGGCGCGCTGCGCGGCGATCGTCGCGTTCGCCTGATCCGCGCCGGCCAGAATCCAGCCGAAGGTCTCGTCGTCAACCCGCGCGATCATCTCGTCGCGCCGGACCTGCGAATCAAGCAGATGACCAACGTCCACGAAGAGGCGGTCCGCAACCTGGGCACCTTGCTCTTCGAACACCAGGCGGATGCGATCAATCTCCAGCGTGACGATCGAAAGTCCGATTCCCGTACGCATTGCGCGAGCCATCTCGCGCCCGAGCTGCTCGAGGAAGCGATTCCGGTGCGGCAGCCCGGTAAGTGGATCGGTATTGCCGGCGACTCCGAGGCGTGCCTGGGACTCCTTGTAGGCGATGATCAGCGCGGCGAGCTCGACGATGGCCTCAGCTCGCTCTGTTGAGCTCGCGGCCAGCCCGATCCCGCTTCTGCGAGCCAGAACGACCACGCCCCACGCATTGCCGTCGACGATTACGGGAAGGGCGAGTTGGTCCGCGGCCCATTGCTGGAAACCGGCATCGATCGCGCGCCGCGCGATGTGGCCGGGCTGAAGATTGGAGGAGTCTCCGACACCCTCGCGGCCGAGGCCGTGCCCGTGCTGGGCGCAAAGGGTCCACACCTCCGCCGTGTCCTTGCGAAGCACTTGAGCGGTTGCGAATCCTGCCTTTGCGACGCATGCGAAGGCCAGGGCCTCAAAGACATCCTCGATGGGCCCGTCGGCGCGTGCGAGCGCGAGCAGGTCAGCCAGACCGGGCAGGGTGTTGACCTGGTTTGGGGCTGGGCCCGAAGGTCCCAACTGGGTGATGTCACTACTCCCTTGCGCGGCGATGCTCCAGCTTGGTATGCGGGCTCTGCGGTCCTTATCGGGCGCTCATCCCTATAACTTGAGTCCCTGGGACAAGGGTCTCCGAGAAGAAACGCAGCGTGCGGGCGTCTTTCATTCGAGAAATTGGGCCCGGACCTAAAGGCGGGCGCCGAATAGGACGAATACTCCGGCAGTGACCGATTCCCGGCGCCAAGGAATGGATTCCCGGCGCACTCCCGACGAAAGGCGGGAGGGCGAATGGACCGAACCCGAAGGCGGGTCCTCCATCGAAGAGATCGCCGCTGCGCTCGAGAAGCTCCGAGCGTCGCACGGCCAATCACCTGACGGAGACCTACCGAGACACGAGGACGAGGCAGCCGGCGCCGAAATCGCGGCAACCCTCGATCACGTGCGCTCAGCCAAGCAGGCTGACGCAATGGAAGCGCCGGAGATCTTTCCGGCAGTGCCGTATGGCACCCCGGAGGCATGTAGCGCCTTCGCCAAGGATCTTGGTGATCAGGCGCTCGGGCGCGCCCTCACGGTCTTCGAGCAACTCGAAGTCGAGGGGCGCCTCAACGCCAACCAGCTGGCTGAGACCCTGGGTCTGCCCGCTGAGGGGCTCTGGGGAACGGTCAGCAATCCGATCAAACGTCAGGCGGACGCCCTCGAACTCCCGATGCCGTACGACGTCGTTCCAGGACCCATCGAAGAGTGGGTAGACAGCGCCGGCGTCGCACCGAATCTCGTTCAGGCCCTGCGTAAGGAAATGGGCAAGCGCATTCATCCGCTAGCGGCATCTGAGCAGAAGCCGAGCGGAGGCGAGGACGCCACCGACGCCAAGCCGGCCAAACCGAGCACGAAGTACGCCGCCCTGACCGCCCGCTTGGAGCAACTCGACAAGGGCGAGCGACGCTTCAGCCTCGAGCAGATCGAGTCCGTACTCGGCTTCGAGCTGCCGCCAAAGGCTTGGGGCGACTCCGAATGGTGGGCGAACGACGCCGGTCTTCCCTACCTCCGGCACGCCGAAGCCTGGCTCGAGGTGGGCTGGCGCGTTGCCCCTGACCTCGCCTCACAGTCGGTCGTGTTTCACCCCGCCTCTGACGGCGTAACGCTGCCAGCGCGTCGGCCGCCGCGAAAGGGCATCAGGCGCATCGCCAGGAGCCTCTTCAAGGGTTCCAACGCCAAGAGCGCCGACGTTCAATACACCGAAGGTGTCAGCACGGAGTTCGCGGCCGGGTTGAGCGATCAGATCCTCCTGCGGGCTGAGTGCCTTTTTCGCAGCCTCGCAAAGCGTGGCGAGATCGAATCGGGCGAGCTGGCGAAGCTCCTCACCAGCGACACTTCTCGGCTTGGCGGCCAACTCGCCACGCCACTGCGCCGACGGGCGCACGTCCTGGCGCTGGATCCTCCGTACGAGATCATGGTCTCAGCAGACGGCTCTCGCCGTTGGCGTCCGGCTTCAGGCGCCGAGATTCATCTTCCTCGCGCGCTGACCAAGGAACTGCGCTCGCGCTAGGTGCCCGCGGGTAGCCTCTCCCGCTCTGCGCAGAGCAGCTCGGTCTCGGCTGGCCCCGCTCTGGCACGCCGAGGGGGCGCACTCGACCACGACGGTTGCCGTTCGTGGCGGTTCCGCCAACGCGCGAGGAATCGGCTCGACTTCCCGCACGATCCATAGGTAGCGTCCTGGCGGACCACGAGCGCACAAGGAGCTGAAGTGAGCACAGGAAATCTGCTGGACGTCTCCGGTAAGACCGTAATCGTGACCGGTGCATCCTCGGGCATCGGGGAGCATTTCTCAGAAGTGCTCGCCGGCGCAGGGGCGACGGTAGTGGCATCGGCACGGCGCGAAGATCGACTCCAAGCTCTGGCTGAGCGCGTCGGGGCGAGTGGCGGCAGCGTCGTGCCGAAGGCCTGTGATGTGACCGACTCAGCTCAGGTCGATGACCTGGTGGACTCCACCGTCGCTGAGTACGGCCGAGTCGACGTGATGATCAACAACGCGGGCACTGCCGGCGACGGTGGGCCCACGCCGGAGCGGCTTCCTCACGCACTGTTCGAGCAGACGATCAACGTGAACATTCTCGGCACCTGGTACGGCTGCCAGGCCGCGGCGCGTCACATGCTCGCCGACGGCAAGGGCGGATCGATCATCAACATCTCCTCGGTTCTGGGTCTCGGCGGCCAGCAGAACTATCCGCCGGCGTACATGGCCAGCAAGGCGGCCGTCATCAACCTCACGAAGGCGCTCGCCACAAGCTGGGGCGACCGCGGCGTACGCGTCAACGCCATCGCCCCCGGCTGGTTCCCCAGCGAGATGACCGACCAGTACTTCGCTGCCCCGCCGTTCATGGCGTCGATCTTGGCCCAACAGCCGATGGGTCGCGTGGGTGAGCTCTCCGAGCTCGCCGGGCCTGTGCTGTTCCTCGCCTCCGATGCGTCGAGCTACATGACCGGTCACACCCTCACCGTCGACGGAGGGCTATCCGCCTCATACGGCGCCGCTCGGATGAGCGAGGACGTCACTGAGATGTTCGCGGCGGCGGTCCCCGACGGGCTCGGCACCCGCATCGGCGACGTGACCTAGCGGCA
>CAMYIK010000069.1 GCA_947258365.1 uncultured Thermoleophilia bacterium
GTACTTGCCGGCGGCCTGACCCCCGACAACGTCACCGACGCCATCGTGCGCCTCAAGCCGACGGTGCTGGATGTCAGCAGCGGGGTGGAGGCCAGCCCGGGCGTCAAGGACCCGGCCCTGATCCAGAGCTTCATGCGCGGGGTTGCCCTTGGGGCAGAGCGCGCCACGTGAGCGAGATACCCACCCGCTTCGGGCCATACGGCGGGCGCTATGTGCCAGAGACCGTCATCGGGGCGCTCGACGAGCTTGAGGGAGCCTTCTCCGAACACGCCGAGGACGCGACCTTCCAGGCAGAACTGGAGGGCCTACTCGGCTCCTACGTAGGGCGCCCCACGCCGCTCTACCGGGCGAAGCGGCTCGGTGAGCGCTACGGCATCGAGAAGCTCTACTTCAAGCGCGAAGACCTCTGCCATACCGGGGCGCACAAGATCAACAACGCGCTCGGGCAGGTGCTGCTCGCGCGCCGTATGAACAAGGGCCGCATCATTGCCGAGACCGGCGCCGGCCAGCACGGAGTAGCCACGGCTACCGCGGCGGCGCTGCTCGACATGCAGTGCTGCGTCTACATGGGGCGCACCGACATGCAGCGTCAGCGCCTCAACGTCGTGCGGATGCGGATGTTGGGCGCCGAGGTTCGCCCGGTCGACTCAGGCACCGCCACCCTCAAGGACGCCACAAGTGAGGCAATTCGCGACTGGGTGACAAACGTTCGCGACACCCACTATGTGATCGGCTCCGCGGTTGGTCCTGCTCCCTATCCGGAGATCGTGGCGCGCTTTCAGGCGGTCATCGGCGTCGAGGCTCGTGAGCAGATCCTCGCCGAGGAAGGGTGCCTCCCCGGCGCGGTCGTCGCCTGTGTAGGCGGCGGCTCGAACGCCATCGGGATCTTTCGTGGCTTCATGGACGACGCCGAGGTCGAGCTGGTCGGAGTCGAGGCGGCGGGTCACGGTTTGGAAACGGGTGAGCATGGAGCCCCCTTGGCCGAAGGGTCTCCCGGTGTCCTCCATGGTTCCCTGAGTTACCTGCTGCAGACGCCGGAAGGCCAGGTCTCCGAGCCGCACTCCATCTCCGCGGGGCTCGACTATCCGGGGGTCGGGCCTGAGCACAGCCATCTCAAGGACTCAGGACGGGTCCGGTACACGAACGCCACCGACAAGGAGGCGCTCGACGCCTTCAAAGCGTGCTCAGAGGCAGAGGGAATCATCCCGGCGCTCGAGACCTCGCATGCTCTGGCGGCGATTGGCCGTGAAAGCTCGCGTCTGGTGGGCCCGGTCATGGTGTGCCTGAGCGGGCGCGGAGACAAGGACGTCGACCAGGCGGGCGCCGCAATGGGCCTCGATGTCTGACGGCGCCGCTCGCCTGCAGCGCGTCTTTGCGGAAGCCGGGCGCCCGCTGTTCGTGCCATACGTGATGGGTGGGTTCCCCGATCTGGCCGGCAGCCACGCTCAGGCGGTAGCCCTGGCCAAGCACGCTGACGTTCTCGAACTCGGCATTCCGTTCTCCGATCCGCTTGCCGACGGGCCGACGATCCAGGCAGCGGGCCAGCGGGCGTTGGATTCGGGCACACGTCCCGAGGACGTCATCGAGATCGCGGCGAGTCTGCGCGCGGGACCGCCGGTCGTCCTGATGACCTACGTCAACACCATTCTGGCGGCGGGGGAGCGCGCCTTCTTCGAGCACGCGGCCCGGGCCGGAGTGGCGGGGGTGATCATTCCCGACCTGCCGGTCGACGAGGCGGGCCCCGTTCGTGAGGCTGCCACCCGCGCCGGAATCGCCATCGTCTTACTGGCGGCGCCGACGACAGACGAAGCCCGAATGGCCGCGATCGGCCGCGCCGCCGAGGGCTTTCTGTATTGCGTGTCCGTGACCGGCGTGACAGGCGGCGATGTGACGGTTGGCGACGAGCTTCGCGACTTCATCGATCGCGCCCGTCGGCATGTTCAGGTACCGCTGGTGGTCGGCTTCGGTGTTCGGACTCCTGATCACGCGGCGCAGATCGGCGAGATCGCCGACGGTGTCGTCATCGCAAGCCAGCTAATCCGTCTTTATGACGAAGCGGCGAGCCCAGAGGACGGGGAAAAAGCGCTCGACGCATACGCCGCGTCGATCGTGGAAGCGCTCGACCGGGTTCCGGCATGAGCCGGAAGATTGCGGTCTACGACGCCTCGTGCACGATCTGCACGGCGGCGAAGGCAGCTTCCCGCCGGTGCGAGGACAGCGTTCGCTGGGTTTCGGCAAGTGAATGGGCGGGAGCGCCCGTGGCGCCGGACTCGATCGTCGTGATTGACGAGAGTGGCCACCGCCTGGAGCGCTCTGCCGCCGTCGCGATGATCGTCGGAGAGTGGCGGTTCGGGGGCGGTCCCATCGCGGCAGTCATGCGCCGACTGGAGCGACCGCTGGACGCCCTCTACGTCGTGGTCGCCGGCAATCGGCACGCGCTCGGCGCTCCTTTACGCGTCGGGCGGCGGCTCGTCGCGCTCATTCGCCGCTGAGCGGAACTCCTCTTCGGGCTTGCCTTCGGTCGCCCGTCGCAGCTCGTCCTTGACCTGATCAATCAGCGAAGGACCAGGGGGCGCGTCGGGGTCGGAGTCGTAGAGCCCCGCGCGGACGCGCGGCAGCTCTGCGGCGAACTCCGCGCCGAGCAGCAGCAGGTTCGACGCCAGGTAGACGAACAGCAAGAAGCTGATGATCGCCCCCACGGAGCCATAGATGACGTGGTTGTTGGAGATGCTGCCGAGATAGAAGGCGAACCCCGCCTTGATGATCTCCAGCACGAGCGCGGCTCCGAGCGCCGCCGGCCAGACGTCGCGTATGTAGGTGCGCACGGCCGGTAGTACGCGATACGCGAGAACGAAGCCGGCGAACGACACGAACATGGGAATCACCACGCCGATGAGGCCCTTGCCCGGCGCCACGAAATCCGGAAGGAATCGGGTGGCTAGGGTGACCGACAGCGAACCGATCGCCAGCGCGCCGAGCAAGGCAACAAGGCCCAGGTCGAGCAGTTTTCCACGAAGGAAGAAGCGCCTATGCGCGCTGTCCCATGCCACGTTGATGCCGTGGCGCACTGACGTCATCATGGCGCTCGCCGCCCAGATCAGCAGCACGAGGCCGACAACGCCTGCGGCAGCCGCTGCGTCTGAGGCGCTTTTGAGTTGGTCCGACAGTTTCTGCTCGCCCGAAGGCGACAGCGCGATCTGGTCGGTGAGGAGGTCGACGATCTCCTGTCGTGCCTGGGCTTGATCAAAGAACAGGGTGCTAACCCACACCAGGACGATGACGAGCGGAAATATCGACAACAGGACGTGGTAGGCGATCGCCGCGGCAAGCTGAGGACAGCCGTCGCGGAAGAACTCGCCGATCGCGCGTTCCACCAGCTTGAATGATCGTCGGCCCCCGAGGCCGTCGAGGCCGATCCGCTCCATAACTGTTTTCGTCATGCGGCGGAAGCGTAGCCCGCACCCTGGTCGCGAGAAGTTGGCCGCGAGTGCGGGTAGCGTGATCACGATGCGCCCGACAGCCGGAGAGCGCCCTGCGACCCCCGCACTATTCATGTTGCTCATCATTTTCGTGGCGGGCTTCGGGGTCGTCTATGCCGCGGCGCTGGGGGAGGGGCCGGGCGCACGCGTGGACCGTGACGCGCTCGAGGCCCAGGCAGCCTGGCAGCTCGGCGTGCCGGGGCCACTGAATGACCTCCTGGACACGATCAGCATCGGCAGTCTCGGTCTGGCCGCGTTGGCGGCGGTGGCGATTGCGTTGTGGCGCCGGCGCCCGGACGTCGCCGTGGCCGTCGTGGTCGTGCTGGCGGGCGCGAACGTGACCACGCAGGTGCTGAAAGAGGTGCTCGCAACCGCGGATCCGTTGGCGCTGAATTCCGATCGAGCATTCGCCGAGGCATTCCCGAGCGGTCATTCGACCGCGGCCGCGTCGGTGGGGCTGGTGGCGGTGATGGCCGTCGCTCCTGAGATAAGGCGAGTCACCGCCACACTCGCGGTGATCTATGCAGTGGGGGTTGGTATCGCGACCGTCGCGCTGGGCTGGCACTACCCGAGTGACGTCCTCGGCGGCTACCTCGTCGCGGGAGCGTGGGCGGCAGCTGTGGGTGCGGTGCTTGGGTTGCGGAGCCCGGGCCCCTGGGTCGCCAGCCTCCGAGGTTTCGCTCCTCCGGCGATGATCGGATTGATCGCCGTGGCGGTTGGGCTCGTGCTCGTGCTCGTCGACCAGGCGGCGGGTGAGTTTGTGTTCATCACCGACAACACGAGCTTCGTCGTGGCCTCAACACTGATCGCGTTGGCGGGCGCCTTGGTGATCGCGGTCGTTGCGGCCCAGCTCGACGCGCGCCGCGATCTGTAGTTTTTCGGGAGATGTTGAAAGGTCCCAAGAGTCTCGGCTTCGGCATGATCGGCGGCGCGGTCCTCCTCGCCGCCATTTGGCTGTCCATCGGGGCGACCATCGCGGTGGTTCTCGCGGTGCTCGTCCTGGTGCTCGGCGGGCTCGCGCTCGTCCGCTAGCGCGGGTTCGCACGTCATGTCAGAACGTCGCCTGGTCGGCTACCTGCGGGTAGCGCCTCGCGAGAAGCCCGCCGATCGGCCCGCGATAGCGGAGCAACGAGCGGCGATCGAGGCCGCTGCCGACGCGGAGGGTTGGACGGTCGTAGGCTTTGAGAGTGACCGTCGCTCAGGGCGCGCCACGCGGCGTTTGGGGCTTTCGAACGCGCTGGCCATGGCCCGAGAGGGGGAGGTGGACGGCATCGTGGTCTCTCGTCTGGATCGGCTCACCTATTCGCTTCCGGCGCTTGCCGAGTTACTTCGGGAAGCCGCGCAAGGCGGCTTCAACATTGTTGCCGTCGAGGAAGGGCTCGACACGGTCGAAGACGATGGAGCGCTCGTCGCCCGGGTCTTCGGGGTCGCCGCCGGCTGGACGCCCCGTGCGGTGGAGGTCAATCCCGGCCCATTGCTCGGCCGTCGAGGCCGACCCTCATCCACGCCGGGTGAGGTCGCGGACCGCATCCGCAGCCTGCGCGCTGACGGCATGAGCCTGCAAGCCATCTGCGACACCCTCAACGCGGAGGGCGTGCCCACCCCGCGGGGCGGTGCGAGGTGGCGGCCAACCTCGCTGCGGGCCATCCTTCGCGACGTACCGAAGAAGTAGCGGGCTGTAGGAAAGAAAAAGTCGCTCGTAGCGTAGGGGTGAATCGCTCAGCAGAGTGATCCGCGATACACGCTGTTGTGACGACCTGCGCAGGACGCGACGAGGTACCGCAGCATCTCCACCGAATCACGACGATCTCGACTTACCCTCGCTCCGCCACTCGCGGAGCCCGCTGGCGAGGCTGATGAGCCGGCGGATCATGCCGATGACGACGCGATGGCCCACGGACGGCGTGTGGGAGATCTCGCTGGAGCAGTAGCGCTTGAGATGGGTTGGGGGCTCACCAGATGCGAGCGTCTGGTGGAGGCCGCCGCGGCGTATGAGGAGGGCAAGGCAATGGTCCCCGCGGCGATCATCGACAAGACGTCCATGCTCAACGAAGCCGAGTTCGCCGAGGTCACCGAGCACGCACTGCTTGGCGCGCGGGCGCTCGAGCCATTCCTCACCATTGAGCAGCTTGGATGGGTGCTTCACCACCATGAGCGGTGGGACGGCCTCGGCTATCCCGACGGCCTCACGGGCGACGACATTCCATTGGGCGCTCGCATTCTCAGCGTGGCCGACGCATGGGACGCCATGACATCCACTCGCTGCTACCGCTCCGCACTGGGCCCGGGGGCGGCGATGGCGGAGTGCTGGCGGTGTGCCGGCAGCCAGTTCGACCCCGAGGTCGTCAAGGCACTCACCCGAGTGCGTCCGCTTCCGGCGCCGACTCTCAGCCGGGCGCGCTGACCAGCTGATTGCCGTTACGCGCCGCGACGCGGTCGGCGTGAATCGCTACGGCGGACTCGTGAATCCGCTGCCCCACGTCTCCTGACGGGCGCCGCGCCAGCTGTTCCAACTCGTGCTGACGGCCATAGATGATGGCCGTATCGCCGATGCGCAGAACGCTCGCCTCGGTCGGGTCTCCGACGTAGTTGCCGTCGACGCGCTCGATTCCGAGTACGGCGACCCCTTCGTCTCTGAGCCTCAGATCGCCCAGCGAGCGATTCGCGGTCCAGTCCTCGGGGTCGATGTGCATCCTCATGACGCCGTATCCCTCGGCCAGGTGCAGCAGGCCGGCGTAGTCCCGTACCGCGAGGTCCGTGTAGCGACGAAGCAGTCGTCGAAAAACACCCCGCATGGCTCGCTCCACATGCTTGCTGCGAGCGAGTAACAGCAGCACCAACCCGCCGGCGATGAGCCACATCACCCGGAACGTCGCGTCCTCGCGGCTGGCGTCGATGAACGAGATCGCGAGTGTGACCACCGCGACCACGATGCCGGCGCTGCCGAGCAGCATGAGGCTCATGACGATCTTGCGTCGGGCGGGGTGGGCGACCACCGACTCCGCCTCGGTGGTGGTGTAGCCGGCGCCGGTCAGCGCAGAGCGTGCTTGGAAGCGCGCGGACTCACGCGGCATGCCGGTGAGCATGAGGGCGACGGTCGCAATGCGGGTGACCAGCAGCGATCCGACGATCACGAGAAAGAAAGTGAGGATGGCGATCATGGTCAGCGCGCACGATAAGCAGTCCTGTCTGAGCCTCTTGCGTGGCACGCAAACGGTTAACGGATCCCACTGTCGACGCTCATTTCAGGGGACAATGGATGAACCTCCCAGCCTATTTGGAGTGCCATGTCGGTGCGCGAAGGCAACATTGAGTTCTTCTTCGGCCCTACGGATCTCGGCGGAGCCGACGATCTGCGCGAGGCCATCGTCGACTTCATCACCGCGGCGAAGGAGGAGCTGCTGGTCGCCATCCAGGAGCTCGAGGACGAACCGATCGCGCGCGCGCTGGTTGATGCCAGCGCGCGCGGCGTTCGTGTCCGCGTGATTCTCGGGCGGAGCTACCTCACCGAGGAGTCCGCCCAGGACGAGCCATTCACTCCCGTTGGCACGAACGAGACCAATCGCCACCTGTTGGCCGCGCTCCTGAGGGCGGGAATCGACGTCGCGGTCGATCTGAACCCGAAGATCTTCCATCAGAAGTTCGTCGTGCGGGATCCGGGGCGGACCGTTCCCCAAGCCGCGGTCTTGACCGGGTCGACCAACTTCACTCCGACCGGCGTCGGGTCGAATCTCAACCTGGTTACCACCGTGAAGTGGAAGAAGGTCGCGGGTGACTACGCCGCCGAGTTCGAGGAGATGTGGAACGGCACATTCGGCGCCCTGAGTGAGCGACGCGACGCGCCGATCGGTCGCGGCGGCTTGCCACCAGAGCGCAGGGTTGGAGGGGTCTTGGTGAAGGTCCTGTTCGCCCCGGACCAAGGTCCCGAGATGGAGATCATGAAGCAGATGATGAAAGCCAAGGAGCGGGTCGACTTCGCGATCTTTACCTTCGCCCAGTCCTCGGGCATCGACGACACCCTGAAGCTGTTGGCCCGCTCAGGGATAGCCGTGCGCGGAATCCTCGATGCCACCAACGCCAATCAAACGTGGGCCGCCACGCACGAGTTGCTCGATGACGACAGCGGAATGATCGAGCTGACCGTCGCGCGCCACCGAGAGGGTCTGAACAAGCTGCACCACAAGCTCGTCGTCATCGACGGGCAGATCACGATTCTCGGGAGCTTCAACTTCACCGGCCCGGCGAACCGGTTGAACGACGAGAACATCCTCGTCGTCGGTGAGCACTCCGAGGACGCCCCGCGGGCAAGCCCCGGGGGCTCGCTCGCTCGCGCGGCACTCGCGGAGATCGACCGCATCATCGACCGGTTCGGAGAGCCTCTGACACGCGACACGCGTGGACTGGAAGAATCCGCAGAACTTCAGCATGCCGCCGGCGTCTGACCAAGAGCGTCGCCTGCGGAGGTACGTCGTGCTGTCCTGAGCACGAGCGAACCACCGGCTTGGAGAGGTCATGGCGAACGAAGAATGCGAATGCGGAGGCGGCACTCGGGGCTTGAGCGGGCTCTACCGCTTTGTTCCCTTCGAGGAGCCTGGCGAGCAGCTCTGGCGCGCCTGGACCCACGAGCTGCGCCTAGACGTCGATGGCCACTTTCCTCAGATGGCCGCAAGCGGCACCATCACGGCGGGCGTGAGCCAGCGGCGTCACTGGATCGCCAACCTCACCCCCGATGAGGACAGTGTCTTTCAGGGTGTCGTGTGGTTCGTGAACGGGGATCAGGGGTTCTTCCCCTTCGAGCAGGTCGCCATTGCGGTGAGCGCCGGCACTACTCCAGAAACCCGGTCGGTCGCGATTACTTACGGCGCCGCTGAGGAGCCGCCCGTCATCGAGGCCCCGTTCATCTCGGCCCACTTCCGACCGGTGGAGTTCGAGCACGATGCCGTGGAGGGCGTCGACGCGGTACTGAGCGTCGAGACCTGCGCTCACCCCAATCATCCCGAGGGCCTCCCATGCGAGGAGCTCACCCTCGAAGAGGTCTATCGCCGAGTGGGTTTTGACGTGACCCGGTCAACCAACGACCAGCCGGTGCCTCTCGCCGGCGCCGGTATCGATCAGCGTTGGGACGACGCCGAGATGCACGACGCGATGCAGTCGTTTTGGTCGAGGTTCACCGATGCGCCGCAGTGGGCGCTTTGGGTCTTCTGGGCCGCCCTTCATCGCACAGGCCGCTCACTCGGCGGGATCATGTTCGACGACATCGGGCCCAATCACCGCCAAGGCACGGCCATCTTCGCCGACTCGTTCATCGCCGACGCCGACGGTGACGCGAATCCCGAAGAGTGGGTGCGCCGGATGCGGTTCTGGACGGCCGCCCACGAGATGGGACACGCTTTCAATCTCGCCCATTCGTGGCAAAAATCGCTCGGGACAGGCTGGATTCCTCTCACGGACGAACCCGAGGCGCGCTCGTTCATGAACTACCCCTTCCGGGTCCAGGGCGATGAGCCCGCCTTCTTCGCGGACTTCCGCTATCGCTTCAGCGACAGCGAGCTGCTCTTCATGCGCCATGCTCCCGAGCAGTTCGTGCAGATGGGTAATGCCGACTGGTTCGACGATCACGGCTTCTCCCAGGTACGACGCAACGACACCGGCCTGCGCCTGGAGGTCCGCGCCAATCGAGAGCGACCGGTCTTCGAGTTCTTGGAGCCGGTCCGGCTGGAGTTGAAGCTCACGAACACCCGCCGGGCGCCTGCGACGGTGGATCGTTCGACCCTCGACAACGGTGGAGCGGTCACCCTGGTCGTGTCGCGGAAGGCAGCCCCCGCGCGCCAGTGGCACTCCTACGCCGAGTACAGCGCGGAGCCGCGCTACGAGGTTCTCGAACGCAACGAGTCGCTCTACGTCGCGTTAGATCCTTCGTCCGGCCTCAATGGTTGGGACCTCGCCGAACCCGGCGCGTACCAAGTGCAGGTGGCTCTGGCTCTCCCCGGCGGCACGGTCGTGTCGAACGCGCTGTGGCTCACGGTCGGGGTACCGACGAGCACCGAGGAACAGCGGCTCGCCCAGGACGTCTTCACCGAAGATGTCGGCCGCACGCTCGCCTTTGGAGGAAGCCGCTTTCTGGATGGCGCGAACGACACTCTGCGCGAAGTCGTCGAGCGGCTCCCGGAACGCCGGGTGGGGATGCATGCCAAGTACGCCCTGGCACGCCCGGAGGCACGATCGTTCAAGCGTCTGGAGTTCGAGGAAGGACAGACTCCATTCACCAACGCCGCAGCGGCCGATGGCCGGGTCACGACCGGTCGCGCAAAGAGCGGCGCGGCGGATGCACTGAGCAGCGCTCTGCTCGCCGATCCCGACACCGCGGCCGAGACGCTGGGCCATATCGGATACGAGCACAGCGTCGACGAGTTGACGGAGCTCTACGTGAACAAGGGCGATGACCGAGCCGCGGCGCGTTGTCAGGCCAGTATGGGGAAGGTCTTCGAGAGTCGAGGCGTGCTGAAGAAGGTGGTCGACCGCATCGAGCGACGGAGCGCGCGCCTGGCACCGAAGCGGCGGACGCGCAAGTCGACCTCAAAGGCGAAATGATGTCCGCATGCAACGTGGCGAAGGAGAGACAGGCGGTGCCGTGATTCACGTCGCGCTCCGGGACGGATTCATCGATGAGCACGTGGTGGTCCGTCTCGACGGCGATGAGGTCTTCGCCTCGGAGGCCGTAACGACCCGCTTTCAGATCGGGCTGGCGGAAGAGTTCGATTGCGACGCGTCCGGGCGTGACGCCGAGTTGGAGATCGTGATGCCTGATCGAGACGTGCGCGAGGTCGTCGTGCTCAGCGTGACCAAGGAGATTTGGGTCGGCGCGTCGGTTGAGGAGAACGGCCTCGAGGTCGTGATCTCCGACACGCCATTTCGCTACGCCTAGTACGCGCCGTCCCTGAACTGTCGCTCCGTCTAGGTGCGAGGTCAGGCGGGTGAGGGACACTTTCGCCCGTATGGCACGGAGGCCGCCGCATCTTGATCCTGAGTTCGAGCGCGTGCTGCAGCCACGTCGACGTCCGCTGCGGGGTCTTGTGACCTTGGTCCCGCTGGTGATGTTAGTGGCTGCCGGGGTAGCGGTGGACCGGCTTGGCGAGAGCGCACCTGTCGACGCCACGCCCGCCACGCCGCCGATGTCTTCGGCTCCGATAGCGCCGATGCCCGCTCCTGCTGCCGCGCCCGACGCGCCGCCCGCCATACCGGTGAAGAAGCCGACGCCACGGCCCCGGACCCATGCGCGGGCGCGCGCATCCGCACCGCGGAGTCTCCGAGCGGTGTCCCGAGCACGCGGTTCTGCGGCGACGGAGTTCGCCCCCTAGCTCAAGAGCTTGCGCGGCGGGCCATGAGGCCTACGATCCCGCAGGTGTCCTGGAGCTCAGCACTTCCTAGTGGCCTCGTGGCAATCGCCGCAGCGGCATCCGTCATCGCGACTGCCGGCGGTGGCGAACCCGGCGCTGCCGCGGCGGCCGCGAAGCCGCCCCTCGTCGTCGTGCAGGCCGGCCACGTGGCCCCGCGCGAGCCAGGGTATCGCTGGCAGACCGGGTCGGGTAGCGGGCCATTCGGAAACGAGCGCGCGTTCAATATCCGCGTGTCGAGAGCGCTCGCGAAGCGGCTGCGAAAGCACGGCATCAGGGTGCGTGTTACGCCGGGCAAGATCAGCCCTTGGGCGGTCAAGGCGGACGTCTTCGTCGCGGTTCACCACGATAGCCCCGGCGGTGTCGCCGGCGTCGGGCACGCCCACGCGGGCGCCCGGGAGTTCTTCTACCACGGTGATGGTGCGGGAGAGCCCAGCCCGACGCCGTACGCGGACACCGTTCGCCATCGTCGGGCGACCTCGGTGAACACGATCATCGAGCGGCGCTCACGGCGACTGGCGACCAGGATCTCCGTGCGCATGGCAACGCTCTTCACGGTGGGAAACGGCGCCCGCTCGGGCTGGGGCAGTGTCCTGCCAAAGCGCCTGGTGCGCACGAGTAACTACTACGGCTTTCGGCGTACCCGGGCCAAGGCTCGCGTGATCGTGGAGGTCGGCGCAGCAGGCGCAGACGACCGCTATCTCCGCAAGGTCGATTTGATCGCCGCCGGGCTGAGCCGGTCGATTCGCGACTACCTGACGGCTGAGCGCGGGCGTTGACGTCCCCGCTGGCGAGTGGCTTTGATCACGACTCCAGCTGCGGCGCTCAGGATGAGAATGACGCCAAGCACCCGCAGCACGGTGCCGCCGGGGCCGGCGCTCACCACGCTGACACTTTCTCCCGCGGAGATGACCGCGACATTCCATAGGCCATGCATGGCAACGAGTGGCCAAAGCGAGGGCATGCGAAGACGCACCAGGCCAAGCGCCACACCGAACAAGCCCGCGGCCATCACCTGACGCGTCGTCGGACCGAAGTCTCCGCCGCCGAGAAGGCCGATGTAGTGGGCAAGGCCAAAGAGCACCGATGAGATCAGGATCGCCGCGACGGGTGAGCCTCTGCGCAGAGCCGCTCCCATCACTGCCCCACGGAAGGTGAACTCCTCGTTGAACGCCACGAGCGCCATCGCCAGGACGAGCAGCGCCAGATTGCTCGCGCTGGGTAGAGCATTCGGGCTCAGGAATCCGCCGACGAAGATGGCGCTG
>CAMYIK010000070.1 GCA_947258365.1 uncultured Thermoleophilia bacterium
CCGGAGGGCAAGCGGCGCTCGTCACGAGCACGCTGGGAGAGATCATCGCTACCTCGGATGTACCGGGCGGGGTCGTGAATCTCCTCACCGGTGACCACGGTCAGCTGCTGCCATGGCTTGCCGATCACGACGACGTCGACCTGATCGATCTGTCGGGGGCACCGCCGGAGGCCGCCGAAGACCTCGAGCGGCGCGCCATCGAGAATTTGAAACGCGTTACCCGTACTCATGGGGCGGAGGACCTTCTCACCGCGAGCGCGTACTGCGAGATCAAAACCGTGTGGCACCCGGCGCGCATTTGAGCGCCGACGCGTTCGCATTCGCTGACCCGGTCCGAGAGGCCCTCGACGCCGGTCGGCCGGTGGTCTCCTTGGAGTCGACGATCATCGCCCACGGCCTTCCGCGGCCCCGGAATCTCGAGGTCGCCGCACAGCTTGAGGATGCGGTTCGCGAAGCCGGCGCGACTCCAGCGACGATCGCGGTGCTCGACGGGGTGGCCCGCATCGGTCTGAACGGTGACGAAATGGACAGGGTCGCCAACGATCCGGCGGTCATGAAAGCGAGTCTTCGGGATCTCGGTCCCGTGATGGCAAGAGGCGCGTGCGCGGCCACGACCGTTGCCAGCACCGCCCATCTGGCCGCCCAGTCCGGAATCGGTGTTTTCGCGACCGGGGGTCTTGGCCGGGTGCATCGGGGCGCAACGAAGACCTTCGACGAGTCCGCTGACATCGAGGCGTTGGCCGACACGCCGATCGTGGTGGTCTGCGCAGGCGTGAAGTCGATCCTCGACATCGGAGCGACTCTGGAGCGCCTCGAGAGCCGCGGCGTTTCCGTGCTGGGTTTTCGCACCGATACCTTTCCCGCGTTCTACCTTTCTGAGTCGGCCTTTTCGGTGCCGTGGCCGGTCGAGGAGCCGACGGAGATCGCAAGAATCGTCGCGGCTCGGAGCGCCTTGGAGCTGCCGCAGGCAGTGGTGGTCGCGAATCCGATCGGTGTGGCTCAGCAGATGGAGCCCGCGATGCACTCTCGGGTGCTGACCGAGGCGATCGGGTCAGCAGACGCGGCCGGCGTTCGGGGAAAGGACATCACTCCGTTCGTACTCGGCTACTTCCACGAGCACACCGATGGGGAGAGCCTGCGGGTGAACATCGCGCTTGCCCTCCAGAACGCCACCCTGGCAGGTGAGATCGCCGCGGCAATGGCGGGTTCGTGAATACCGGCCCGGTCCTTGTGATCGGTGAGATCGTCACGGACATCATTGCCAGGGTTTCCGATCCCATCGCCGTCGCAAGCGACACACGCGCAAAGATCACGCTGAGGCCGGGTGGCGCAGGGGGGAACGTCGCGGCGTGGATGGCGGAGTTGGGTGCCAGCATCAGCTTGGTCGCGGCCATCGGTGAGGACGCCTCGGGTCGCGCCCTCGAGGAGGAGCTCCTCGCCCGGGGAGTCAAACCCCGGTTGGTGCGACGACCCGGCTCGAGCTCGGGTTCGGTACTGGTGCTGGTCGACCACGTCGGCGAGCGAACGATGCTCACCGACGCCGCGAACGGCGATCTCACGACCGGCGACATCCCGGCGGGGGTGTTCGACGAGTGCGCGCATCTCCACCTCTCCGGGTATGTCCTGCTGGATCGACGCACCCGGTCCTTCGGCGTCGAGGCGCTCGCCAGTGCGCGCGCCGCCGGTTTGACGACGTCGGTCGACCCTGCGTCCGCTGCGCTCATCACCGAGGTGGGCCCGAAGGAGTTCCTTCGCCTTACCGAGGGGGTCGACGTCGTCCTGCCGGCGTATGACGAGGGCCGCGAGCTTGCATCGAGCAAAGACGTGGAGGTGATCCTGTCGCGGCTCGGGGAGTCCTATGGAGAGGTCGCGATGACCCTGGGACCCGAAGGGGCCATTTGGGTTGGGTCAGGCGGAGAGCGGCTGACCCAACCGGCGCAGATCGCGGAAGAGGTCGTCGACCTGGTTGGGGCGGGCGATGCGTTCGTCGCCGGCTGGCTCACGGCGGGAGCCGCTGGCGAAACCCCAGGTGACCAGTTGGAGTCCGGGTGCCGCGCCGGCACGCAAGCCGTGACCGCCGTCGGAGCGTGGCCACCGCGAAGCTAGGCCGCCAGGTTTAGCCCGTGGCTCCGAGAGCTGCAAAGCCCGGCTTGATGATCTCGTTGATCACGGCGAGACGTTGATCGAACGGATCGAACGCACTCTTCATTGCGTTGATGGTGGTCCATCGGATGTCCGACAAATCCCAGCCGAACGCCTCGTGGAGCAGCATGAACTCCTTGCTGAGAGACGTGCCGCTCATGAGGCGGTTGTCGGTATTGACGGTTACCCGGAAGCGCAACTTCGCCAGCAGGCCGAGGGGGTGCTCCGCGACCGACGGCACCGCACCCACGTGGACGTTCGACGACGGGCAGAGCTCCAGCGGGATGCGACGGTCGCGAACGAAGGCCGCGAGTCGTCCCAGCTCGTACCCACCGTCGCCGGTCGAGGTGATGTCGTCGATGATGCGCACGCCGTGGCCGAGGCGCTCGGCACCGCACATTTGGATGGCCTCGGCGATGGACGCCAGTCCGAAGGCTTCGCCGGCGTGAATGGTGATGTGGAAGTTCTCCCGCATCACGTAGGAAAACGCGTCCAGGTGCCGTGAGGGGGGATAGCCGGCCTCGGGCCCGGCGATGTCGAAGCCCACGACGCCCTGATCTCGGAAACGGACGGCGAGCTGGGCGATCTCCACGCTGCTTGCGCGTTGGCGCATAGCCGAGCAGAGCGCGCGCACGGCAATCCCCCGACCGGCGGACCCTTGCGCGAAACCGTCCAAGACCGCCCGCAGCACCTGGTCGAGTGAAAGACCCTGTTCCTGGTGGAGCTCAGGCGCGAATCGAATCTCCGCGTAGACGATGCCGTCAGCGGCGAGGTCCTCAGCACACTCCGCGGCGACGCGGGTCAGTGCCTCACGCGTCTGCATCACGGCAACCGTGTGCGCGAACGTCTCGAGGTAGAGGACGAGATCGTTGCGATTCGCGCCTCGGGAGACCACCTGGGCGAGCTGGTCCGGATCCTGAGTCGGGAGCTTCTCGTAGCCGGCGTCGGCGGCAAGCTCGACGATGGACTTCGGTCGTAAGCCACCATCCAGGTGGTCATGGAGCAACACCTTGGGCGCCGCGACGATCGTGTCCAGATCAAGAGCCATGTCCGCAGCCTATTTCATGGCGGGAGGAGGGCTAGACTCGTCGCCTGATGGCCGTTGAACTCATTGGTCTCGACGCCGACGACACGCTTTGGCACAGCGAGGGGCACTACGAAATGACCCAAGAGCGCTACAGCGAACTACTGGCGCCCTGGGTGGACAAGGACGAGATCTCCGCCGCCCTGCTCGAGACGGAGCGCCGCAACCTCAAGATTTTCGGCTACGGCGCAAAGGGCTTCACCCTCTCGATGATCGAGACCGCTATCGGCCTGACCGGTGGGGAAGTGGATGGCCGGCGCATCGAGCAGATCGTCTCCTTCGGCAAGGAGCTGCTGGATCATCCGGTCGAGCTCCTCGATGGTGTGGCCAAGGCGCTTGAGGACCTTTCGACAGGCCACCGGCTCGCGCTGATCACCAAGGGCGACCTCTTCCATCAGGAGTCGAAGATCGCCGCGTCCGGCCTCGCTGAGATCTTCGAGCGGGTCGAGATCGTTACCGAGAAAGATGCGGACACCTACGGGCGGGTGCTCAACGCGGCTGGGGTCGAGCCGACGGGGTTCTGCATGATCGGCAACTCTTTGCGCTCCGACATCTCTCCAGTGCTGGAGCTCGGCGGTGCCGGCGTACATGTGCCGTACCACGTCACCTGGGTGATGGAGCACGCCGAGGTGGACGATGCCCACCCACGACTTCGCCGGGTCGAGTCGATCACCGATGCTCCAGAGGCCGTTCGCCGTCTGGGCGCCCAGGGAGTCAACGGTGCCTGAGATCGACTGGAACACGCTGAGATCCGGGGCTGCAGCGATGGCGGCTCAGGCGTACGCGCCCTACTCCGGCGTCTTCGTGGGCGCATGCGGGATTACCGAAGACGGCCGGCTGGTCCGTGGCTGCAATGTGGAGAGCGCGAGCTACGGCCTGACGCTCTGTGCAGAGTGCGGTCTGATCAGTGACCTCGTCGCCACCGGCGGAGGGCTCCTGGTCGCCGTATCAATCGCCGCCGGCGACGGAGCGCCGCTGGCACCGTGCGGGCGCTGTCGGCAACTGCTCCATGAGCACGGCGGCGCGGCCCTGTTGGTTGATCGCGCGTCGGGTCCGTGTCGCATGGGCGAGCTCTTGCCCGAGGCCTTCAGTCCGGACGACCTCGTGACGCGCGCGGGGCGATGAGCCCGCCGTCCGCCGTCCAGGTCATCGAGACTAAGCGCGACGGGGGTGAGCTGACCGACGAACAGATCCAGTGGTTCCTTCGCGGCTACACCGCGAGCGAGATCCCCGACGAGCAGGCCTCCGCTCTGCTCATGGCGATCCTTTTCAGGGGGCTCTCAAAGCGGGAACTCGCCACCTGGACCGCGGAGATGATTGCCTCGGGAGAACGCCTGGACCTCAGGGCTCTCGCGCGGCCGACCGTAGACAAGCATTCGACCGGCGGCGTCGGCGACAAGATCTCGCTTCCATTGGCTCCGCTCGTTGCGGCCTGTGGTGCCGCGGTGCCGATGCTCTCCGGGCGAGGCCTGGGCCATACCGGCGGCACCCTCGACAAGCTCGACGCGATTCCGGGCTTCCGGACCCAGCTGTCCAACGACGAGTTCATCTCACAACTGAACACGGTTGGGGCGGCCATCACGGCCGCAGGTGTCGGTCTTGCGCCGGCTGACGGACGGCTTTATGCGCTTCGAGACGTGACCGGCACCGTGGAGTCGATCCCTCTCATCGCGAGCTCGATCATGTCCAAGAAGATTGCGGAGGGTACGACCGGACTCGTCCTTGATGTCAAGGTCGGGGCTGGGGCCTTCATGCGTGATCAGGGCGACGCTCGTGAGCTTGCTCGCACCATGGTCGGGCTGGGCATGTCCCACGGGGTTCGGACCGTGGCGCTGCTGACAGCCATGGACGCGCCTCTGGGGCTTGCCGTGGGCAACGGGCTGGAGGTCCAGGAGTCCCTCGATGTCCTCGCGGGCGGAGGCCCGCAGGACGTGATCGAGCTCACCGTCGCGTTGGCTCGGGAGATGCTTCGGATCGTCGGCATCGATGAGGATCCCGCCGAGGCTCTTGCCGATGGGCGCGCCATGGACCGCTGGAGAGCCATGGTTCGGGCACAGGGCGGGGACCCGGACGCCAGTTTGGATTCGGCCCCGATCGTGGAAGACGTCGTGGCGGGGGTCGACGGCACCGTCGAACGCGTCGACGCTCGAGCGGTGGGAGAAGCCGCCTGGCGACTCGGCGCGGGAAGGGCGCGCAAAGAGGATCCGGTGAGCCCCGTGGCGGGAGTGACCCTGGAAGTCGTGGAGGGGGACTCGGTCCCGGCGGGCGGCGTTCTTGCGCGACTTCACGCGGAAGACACGGACGCGCTCGACGCCGGGCGTGCGGCGTTCGGGAATGCGATCAGGGTCGGAGATGCTGTTCCGGTCAGTCGACCGCTGATTTACGACCGCATTGCGCCAGGCCCCGCCTAGCAGACCGTAGCTCGCCCCAGCTTTCCCCTACATCAAGAAGTAGGCTGCCGCGCGCGGCCCGGTTGGCTGCCGCGAATGACGACAGACGTCTGGGGCGCGCAGCGCTACGATCGCTCGCGTTCCTGATCAGCGAGGAGTCTTCATGAGCCCCAATCCCGCCACTTTGGACGTCGTCGGCATCGGTAACGCGATCGTCGACGTGCTCGGAGAGGTCGATGAGATCTTCCTTACTGAGCACGGCCTGACCAAGGGCAGCATGACCCTTATCGACGAGGGCCGCATGCACGAGCTCTACGACGCCTTTCCGCCGGCTCAAGAGCACTCAGGCGGCTCGGCCGCCAACACGATGGTCGGCGCGGCAGCCCTTGGCTCCTCCGCCGCCTTCATTGGGAAGGTTCGAGACGATCAAGTCGGCGAGATCTTTGCTCACGACATCCACGCCGCAGGAGTGGAGTTCGAGGTCAAGCCGACCGAGGAGGGATCGGAGACGGGCCGGTGCCTCGTGGCGGTCACGCCCGAGGGCGAGCGGACGATGAGCACCTACCTCGGTGCCTCGATCGAACTCGAGCCGAAGGACATCAATCCGGAGTTGGTCGCTGCCGCTGAGGTGCTCTACCTGGAGGGCTACCTTTGGGATCCGCCGTCGGCCAAGCAGGCCATGCGCCACGCCGTCGACATATCGCGTGGTGCCGGGCGGCGCGTCTCGCTGTCGCTTTCCGACCCCTTTCTGGTCGATCGTCACCGTGATGAATTCCAGGCACTCGTCGAGGATTCGGTCGACATCCTGTTTGCGAATGAACACGAGGCGATGGCCCTGTACGAGCTTGACGACCTGGAGGAGACGCTGCTCGTGCTGGAGGAGGTGTGCGAGGTGACCGCCGTCACGAGAGGGCGGCAGGGATCGATCATCCTTGGCCCCTATGGCAGGGTCGACGTGCCGGTAGAGGAGGTCGAACGCCGCGTCGATACCACGGGCGCGGGCGATCTCTACGCGGCGGGCTTCCTCCATGCTTTCACCGCGGGGCATGAGCCAGAGGTCTGCGCTCGGTTCGGAAGCATTGCGGCTGCGGAGGTGATCACCCACATTGGCGCTCGTCCCGAGACCGACTTGCAGGCCTTGGTGGCCGAGCGGGTCGGTTAAGCGCGTCGGTCGGCGACGATCCGGCCGTCGAGCATTTCGAGGACCCGCGGTGCATGAGCGGCGATGTCGCGGTCGTGTGTGATCAGAATCACCGTTCGCTGTTCGGCGCGCGCCACGCCGGTCAACAATTCCAGGACTTCGCGGCCGGTCCGGGAATCGAGGTTCCCCGTCGGCTCGTCGGCGAGCAGGACCTTCGGGTCGCGCGCCAGGGCACGTGCGATAGCCACACGCTGTTGCTCGCCGCCGGAGAGCTCACTGGGGAGGTGCTTGGTGCGATCACCGAGACCGACACTCTCAAGTGCGGACATCGCCTTTTCCTTGCGCTCGCCCTTGGCGAGACGCAGTGGAGCCAGGCCTGATTCAACGTTTCCGCTCGCGGAGAGGGTGGGAATGAGGTTGAACTGTTGGAAGACGAAGCCGAAGTCGGATGCTCGGAGTCGTGTCAGATCAGTAGTCGAGAGGCTCGCGATGTCGGAGCCATCGAAAGCGACGGTCCCTTCGGTAGGCCGGTCGAGTGCGCCGAGGATCTGAAGCAGCGTCGTCTTTCCGGACCCACTGGCCCCCGTGATCACCAGTTGTTCGCCGGCGGCGATGTCGAGATCGACTCCGTCGAGCGCACGAACCGCGGCCGGGCCGCGACCATGGGTTCGGGCCACCTCGCGCAGCCGGAACAAGGGCGGGGTGTTCATCCGACGTGCCTCAGGGCGTCGACCGGTCGAAGCCGCGCGGCGCGCCAGCCACCAACCAGGCCCGCAAGCAATCCGCCGGCGATGGCCAGGCCGATGGCGATCAGGATGATGTCGGGCGAAAGTGGGGCGCCGAGGCTGACTTCTGAGGAGCCGGAAACGATCTGACCCTGACCGAAGCCGAGAGGGCCGGTGTTGGCCTGTTCGCCGCCAACGGAGGCTGTGAGCTGAGTGTCGGCACGATCCAGACCGAATGCCGCCAGGGCACCGAGCCCCGCGCCCACCAGGCCACCGACGATTCCGGTGAGCACCGCCTCTCCCGCGACTTGACGCACGATAGAGAGTCGGGACCAGCCAAGCGCGCTCAGAGTGCCGAGCTCTCGCGTCCGCTTGTTGACGCCGGTCAGAGTGAGCAGCATGGCGATGAGGAACGCGGCGACCAGGGCCACTGCCGCAAGGGCCAGGCTGAGGTTGTCGGCGAGTCGTTGCGCATCCAGCAGCGAGCCGCTGACTTGATCGGCGAGATCGGCGGCGGTCGTAACCGTGGCGCCCTCGAACTCGTCTTCAATCGCGGCGGCCACCCCTGATACCGCGTCAGCGCTCTCGGCGCGTACCTGAATGCCGTTGACTCTGTCCACGCGATCAGACAGTTCCTGGAGACGAGACAGGTCGATGTAGACGTCTGACGCGCTTCCCCCGAGGGGTGGTTCGGCAATGCCGACCACCTCGAATGTGCCGTCCTGGACGGGAATCGCGGAACCGATGTTCACACCCTTACGCCCCGCGTAGCCCTGGGTCACCACGGCCTGCGCAGCGCCCTCGGCGCCCTCGTCAAACCAGTCGCCGCGGATCACCTGGGCCGGGGTCACCACGCCAAGATCGGGTGCCTGGCGGTCGATGCCGGAGATGGTCGAAGGATCAAAATTGATGTCGGAGCCCGCCGCCGCGCCAGGCCCAATGGCGCCGCCCTGGAAGCCTTGCTCGGGAACTGTGCCGGTCACGTTGAGCAAAGAGAGCGTCAGCGTGCCGGCAGCGGTCTGCACGCCTTCCAGCCCTTGCACGTTGCCAACCTCCGCCGCAGGAAAGCTGAGCTGGGTCGTCGTGACGAAGATGTCTGACTCGAAGTCCTCGCCCGGCTCGCCGAGCTCGCTCGGATCCACGATGGCGCTCTGATTCTCATCCTGAAGGCGCTCGATCTCCTCGGGACTGAGCTGGAGGAAGCCACCGATTCCGGAGGCGAAGCCCTCATCGTCTTCCGTGCTTCGAAGCGGGCGGGCAACCGCCATGTCGGTGCCGAGGCCGGTCAACGGCTTCAGGACCTCTTCCTGAGCGTCATCGAGCCCCTGGGAAAGAGCTGACACCGCCACCACCAAGGCCACACCAATCGCGAGGCCTAATGCAGTGAGCACCGTTCGTCCGAGGCGCCGCCGGACTTCAGCGCCGAGATAGGAGAGGTAGAACACGCTGCGAGGCTAGCGGCCGGTCGCCGCGCCGAAGGTCCTCGACCTGTGGCGTGTGGAATCCGGGTATCCTTCTGGATTAATGGCGATTGTCGACTCCATCATCGATCTCGTGGGAAACACCCCACTCGTGCGCCTTGGCCGTATCGGGGAAGGGATCGACGCTCACGTCCTGGGGAAGCTGGAGAGCCTCAACCCCGCCGGCAGCGTCAAGGACCGCATCGGCCTGGCCATGATCGAGACGGCGGAGCGCGACGGTCGTTTGACCCCGGGTCGCAGCGTGATAATCGAGCCCACGTCGGGAAATACAGGGATCGCGCTCGCGTTCGTGGCGGCGGCGAAGGGCTATCGGTGCATCCTGACGATGCCGGACACGATGAGCGAAGAGCGCCGCGCACTCCTGACCGCCTACGGTGCGGAGCTTGAGCTCACTCCGGGTGCCGAGGGAATGCGTGGGGCGATCGCCCGTGCTGAGCAGATCGCGGCGGAGACCGACGATGCGTTCATCCCTCAGCAGTTTGAGAACCCGGCGAATCCGCAGGTGCATCGCGATACGACGGCCCAGGAAATCTGGAAAGACACCGAAGGTGCAGTCGACATCTTGGTTGCCGGCGTCGGTACGGGTGGCAGCATCACCGGGACGGCAGAGGCTCTGAAGGCTCTGCAGCCGGATCTCGCGGCCATTGCGGTCGAGCCGGCCGACTCGCCGGTGCTCTCCGGCGGAGAGCCGGGTCCGCACGCGATTCAGGGCATCGGCGCGGGTTTTGTACCGGGTGTGCTCAATACCGATGTATACGACGAGATCCTGACCTGTCGCGCTGATGATGCCTTCGCGACCACACGACGAGTCGCGGTCGAGGAGGGGATCCTCGTGGGGATGTCCGCCGGCGCGAACGTGTGGGCCGCGCTCGAGGTCGCCCGCCGGCCGGAGAACGCGGGCAAGACCGTCGTGACCTTTCTCTGTGACACCGGGGAGCGGTATCTCACCACCCCGCTGTTCAACGGGGCCCGCTAAGCCCGGCGGATCAGTAGCGCCCGCTGCCCGCGGGACGTGAACTTCAAGGAGCGGAAGAACTCAAGGCCGCTTTCGGTATCCACCAGGCACGCCAGGTGCGTGCCCTGCGCCTCGCGGGCCATCTCGACCAGCGTGGCGAGCAGTGCTCGACCTACCCCTTTACGTCGCTCGTCGGGGACAACGCCGAACCAGTTGATCCAGCCTTGAGGCATGGTGGCCTGGGCGAAGCCAATGAGCCGGTCCCCGCGCGTCGCGGCGACAAAGCCCCCGATCTGGGCGGCCGTCTCATATCCGGTCGGCTGACTCATGGCTTGGAAGATCGGGCTCTCGGCGAGCGCTTCAGACTCGGCGGTGGCAAAACGCTCTGCCCAGTCGTTGTTGTATCGGCCGATCCGAACTCCGGCGACCCCGTGTGCCCACGCCATGCCCTCGAGAGGGCGAGCCATCACGGTGACGGTTGAGTAGCGCTCGAAACCGGCGGCGCCCATCCAGGCCACCAGGTCGTCGTCACTCGCCACCTCGGCGTCCCATGGCGCGTCCGGGAGTTCGGCGATCAGCCGTTCCAGCGCCTGCGGGGAGTCGGCCCTCAGCGAGCCAAGCCGAGTCGCATCGGCGGTCATGGAGGGTGCGAGCACACAGGATGCGCCCGGAACGGTCACACGGCTCAACGGTCGTCCTTCGGTGTCGCCATCCCTGAAGACCCGGCGCGAGACGCAGAAAGGCGTCTATTCGCGGGCCGTTCCTATACTAACCGTGATGGGACTCTTGTCTGGACTCACCCGCGCCACCGAGCGTGTCAAGCGCGATATCGCCGTTGCTCGCGATCGCGACCCCGCCGCGCAGTCCGTCGTGGAGATCCTGACCTGTTACCCCGGGCTGCACGCCATCTGGATGCATCGCCTCGCCAACCGGCTCTATCGCCAAGAGCTTCGGCTGCCCGCACGGCTCATCAGCCACCTCTCTCGGCAGATCACGGGTATCGAGATTCACCCGGGCGCGACCATCGGCGAGGGCTTCTTCATCGACCACGGTATGGGCGTCGTCATCGGGGAGACGACCGAGATCGGCCGCAACGTCACCGTCTACCAGGGGGTGACCCTGGGAGGCACCGGAAAAGAGACCGGCAAGCGCCATCCGACGATCGGCGAAGGCGTGATCGTCGGTACCGGCGCTCGGGTGCTCGGACCCTTGGAGATCGGCGCCGGGGCGAAGGTGGGTGCCGGCGCGATCGTCGTCAAGGACGTGCCGTCGAACTCCACCGTGGTCGGCAATCCCGGCCGCCCGGTGGTCGTCGATGGTAAGCGGGTAGGCGAGGGGGACCTCGAACACACCAAGCTGCCCGACCCCGTAGCCGAGGCACTGGAGTGCTTGGTCCGCCGGGTCGGCGAACTCGAGAAGGAGTTGGCCGATCTTCGCGCGGGTAAGGAGCCTGCTCCACGATCAAATCGAGCGGCGGAGGAGGACTGTCTGCCGAGTCTCCGAGACGAGATCGACGAGATTCTGAATCTGTCCCGCGGAGACCGCGGCTAGAGGCTCCGCGTCCGCCTGCCGGGGTACACTCATCCGGTCGTGGACAATCTTCTGACTGCTCTCAATCCCGCCCAACGTGAGGCGGTGGAGCACTCCTCCGGTCCGCTTCTGGTCCTCGCTGGAGCGGGGAGCGGTAAGACGCGGGTGCTTACCCACCGCATCGCTCATCTCATTCGGGAACACCATGTCGCGCCCGGCGGGATCCTGGCGATCACTTTCACGAACAAGGCCGCGGGGGAGATGCGTGAGCGGCTGGGGCCGTTGGTCGGACCCGCGTCCTCCCAGATCTGGGCCAGCACTTTCCACTCGGCGTGCGCACGGATTCTGCGGAGGGAATCCGATCGGGTCGGATACGACCGCAGCTTCACGATCCTCGACGCGGACGACCAGCTACGGCTGCTTCGCGCCTGTTACGCGGAAGAGGAGATCGACACCAAGCGCTACCCGCCGCGAGGCATGCACTCGGCG
>CAMYIK010000071.1 GCA_947258365.1 uncultured Thermoleophilia bacterium
TCCAGGGTCTAGCCGAAGGCCCTGATAGGCCTCAAGCTCACCTGGCGCTGGTTGGCGAGCGCCATGCCGAGGGTGAGGGTCGCAAACAGCCCGGACTCGGAGAGCGGCGTATCCGCGGCCACGGTGTGCCTACCACGACCCCGCCGACGGAGGCCAGGGGCGGAACCTCGGAAGCAAAAACGAGACCGAGACCCGCCGCCCTTCTTGGCGTCGTGGATCATCATCGGAGCCATCGAGGTGCTCTCCGCCGTCGCCGACAGCGTCGGCGGGGCGTTCACTTGGTGTCTCGGGCACCTAGGATGCTGGCGACGACGACATGGATGAACGCGAGCACCCAGCGAGTCGAGATGACGGCGGTAGAGTCGGACGGGGCGCCGAGAGAGGGCCACGCGACGACGACGCCGATTCGGTGGCGCGTCGGGCGCGATCGGAGTGGTTTCGGGAGAGCTGCCAGACCCTCCACGAACGGTTCGCCCCACTGACCGAGGGGGCGCCGGCCTCGTACATCCCGGAGCTTGCGCGGGTGGAGCCGGACAGATTCGCGATCGCCGCGATGACGGTCGACGGCGAGCGAATTGCCGTCGGCGACTGCGGCCACTTGTTCAGCATCCAGTCGATCTCGAAGCTGCTTCTCTACGGCCTCGCCCTGGAAACCCACGGCAGGGACGCGGTGCTCTCTCGGGTAGGCGTTGCACCGACTGGCGAGAGCTTCAACGCCGTCGAGCTCGACCACGAGAACACCCGGGCGCCGAACCCGATGGTCAACGCCGGTGCCATTGCGATTTCCGATCTCGTGCCCGGAGACAGCCTCGACGAGCGGCTCGGCGTAGTGATGCGGCTTTTCGAGCGCTACCTCGGCCGGCAGCCCGAGGTCGATGAGGATGTGTGGGCCTCAGAGCGCGCGACGGGGAACCGGAATCGCGCTATCGCGTACTTGATGCTCAGTCACGGCATCATCTCCAGCCGTGTCGAGGAGTCGCTCGATCTGTACTTCGCGCAGTGCTCGATCCTGGTGTCGACGGATGACCTGGCAAGGATCGGTGCCACGCTTGCGAATGACGGCCGCAGTCCGATTACGGGAGAGCAGGTGGTGCCGCGACACCTCATCCGCGACCTGCTCACCGTCGCTCTCACGTGCGGAATGTACGACTACGCCGGAGAGTGGGCCTACTCTGTCGGCGTTCCGGCAAAGAGCGGGGTGGGTGGTGGAATCATGGGCATCATCCGTGGTGCCGGCGGGGTCGCCGTCTTCTCCCCGCGGCTCGATGAGCACGGCCACAGCGTTCGCGGCCTCAAGGTCTTCGAGGAGCTTTCCCGGGAGTTCAACATGCACCTGTTCGACCCCGATGGACTCGCTACGACAGGCGTGATCGAGTCGTGACCGTGTCGGGAGCTACCCAAACGTCCCCCCGCGATGGACTGCCAGCGCTGTGGATCGGTCGCTAAGGAGCCTCCGTGGTTGTGGGCTATCCGCAGCGTTCTGCCGATCGCCGCGCGCCACGGTGCCCGGTGCGACCACGGCGACGAGCCTGGCCGTACGCAGGAACCGTTGTCGCGCTAGCGCCACCGCCATATCGCGCGCCACCGTGCCCCGAGGGCCAGGTCGCGCGCAACAACAGCCCGTGTTCCCGAGATTGCCGAGGGCGTGGCCAGGCCGACGCCTCCCTCGCACCAGCTTGGTGTTTCTAAGGCGACTGCTCGGAGGCGCCGGCCGGCGGTTCGTCTCGGGCGGTCGCGCTCCGCTTTCGAGTCGCGTTCAGCATCCACGCGAGCGCCCCCAGAATGAGGACGCCGGCGACGACGTGCATGGAGGCGAGTAGCCAGCGCGTCGAGGTGTCCGCATCAGCGCTGAGCGTGCCGGCCAGCGAGAGCAGCGTGAAGGCGACGCCGATCACCAGGAAGACGGAAACCGGCCTCGCCACCTTGAGATAGTGCAGCAGCAGCATCGCGAGGATCGTCGCTAGGACACCGACGACGACCGTGGTGAGCGCCACCTCGCCGGCATTCGGGTCGATGTCCCCCGCATCCCAGCTGACGTCGGCGGCGGAGCCGAGGCCGTAGATCACCAGGTTGACGATCACCGCGGCAATCGTGCCGACGGCGCCCGCGCGGCCCAGCGGGCTCCACAGGATCCCCATCAGCTGCACGGGCGATCCTCGTGGTCGGTTGGGACGTGTCGCCGCACTGGCGCATATCCTTCCAGAGCCACAGGGGAGGAACAATGAGCACATTCCACGACGACATGTCCGAGGGGTACGCCACTGACGGGCGAACCGTCGGCATCGGGCGCCCATTTCTTGGTGAGGAGGATCCGCTTACCGACGTCGAGGTGGGCATCCCGCTGCGGCTGCTCAACCGCCATGGCCTGATCTGCGGTGCGACCGGTACCGGCAAGACCAAGACGCTTCAGCTGCTGGCCGAGCGGATCTCCGCTGAGGGCAGCCCGGTCTTCGCCGCTGACCTCAAGGGCGATGTGGCGGGCCTCGGCGCCGAGGGCGAGCCCATCGAGCCGGTCGTCAAGCGCGACGAGCAACTGAAGGCGAACTGGGTGGCGACCCCCGCACCCGTCGAGCTGCTGAGTCTGAGCGACGCCGGCGGCGTGCCGATTCGCGCCAGCGTCTCAGGCTTCGGACCGGACCTTCTCTCGAAGGTGCTCGGCTTGAACGAGACTCAAGAGTCGTCGCTCTCGCTGGTCTTCCAGTTCTGCGACGAGAACGAGCTCGCCCTGATCGAGCTCGAGGACCTTCGCGCCGCGCTTGCTTACCTGATTGGACCGGGCAAAGAGGAACTCGCCGAGATCGGTGGGGTCAGCAAGGCGACCATCGGCGTGATCCAGAGGGAGCTCGCCGAGCTCGAAGGAGACGGTGGCGACATCTTCTTCGGTGAGCCCGAATTCGACGTCATGGATCTGATGCGCACCACAGACGACGGGCGCGGCATCGTCTCGGTCCTGGACCTGACCGACGTCGCCGACCGGCCGGCGCTGTTTTCCACCTTCCTCATGTGGTTGCTTGCCGAGCTGTTCGAGCAGCTCCCCGAGGTGGGCGATCCCGAGCAGCCGGAGCTCGTCTTCTTCTTCGATGAGGCCCACTTGTTGTTCGACGGAGCCTCGAAGGTATTCATCGATTCCGTCACCCGTACCGCGCGTCTGATTCGCAGCAAGGGCGTCGGGGTGTTCTTCGTGACCCAGCTGGCGACAGACGTTCACGAGGACGTGCTGTCCCAGCTCGGTCACAGGGTGCAGCACGCCGTCCGCGCATTTACGCCCAAGGACGCAAAAGCGTTGAAGGCCACGGTCCAGACCTTCCCGTTCACGGATCACTACGACCTGCCGGAGTTGATGCAGAGCCTGGGCGTGGGCGAGGCCGCGGTTACCGTGCTGGATGAGGACGGCGTTCCGACCCCGGTCGCGGCCACTCGTGTCTATCCACCCCAATCGCGCATGGACCCGCTGAGCGAGGACGAGCGGGATGCGATCATCGACGCGTCGCCGTTGATGGATCTCTATGACGAGCGCGTCGACCGCGAAAGCGCCGAGGAGATCCTTGGCGCCCGAATGGAGCAGGAGCGCGAACGCGCGCGGCAACTCAAAGAAGAGAAGGCCGCGGAAAAGCGAGAGGCCCGCGCATCGAGCAGCCGGAGCCGGTCACGCTCTCGGTCGAGCTCTCGTCGCCGCAGCAGCAGGCGACGACGGTCTGACGACGACCTCGCCGGTCAGGTCAGCGATTTCCTTGGATCGCGACAGGGGCAGAGGCTCGGCAAGAAGGTGATGCGCGGCATCTTCGGCATGCTGAAGTAGGCCGATGCCAAAGCCACCTCGCCGTCGCGTCCGCTCCGGGTCGCCTTATGAGGCCCACTACGGTTTCAGCCGCGCCGTGAAGATCGGCGACCGCATCGTTGTGTCGGGAACGGCGCCGATCTGGCCGGATGGGAGGGTGGATCCGGATCCGGCGGCGCAAGCCAGGCGTTGCTTCGCGATCATCGCCGACGCCTTAGGTGAGCTGGGGGCCGATTTGGCCGACGTCGTGAGAACCCGAATGTTCGTGACGGACGCCGGCTTGGCCGACCAGATCGGCCGTGTTCACGGAGACGTCTTGGCCGCGGCCGCGCCCGCGGCGACGATGGTGGTTGTGGCCGGGTTGCTCGATGAGCGTTGGGTCGTCGAGATCGAGGCGGAAGCGATCCTCATCGAGGGCTGACTCACGGCTGCCCTGCACTATGCGTTGCAAGCTCGTGGGCGGTTTCTTTGTATTTGACGATTCAGCACTAAAGTGAATCCTGTGTCTGCGACGAGAGCCCAGTGGTCATCACGGTTCGCGCCAACTCGCCGCCGCTTGGTCGGGCTGGCCGCGCTGGGCGCGGCGGCCGCGATCGCAGGTGGCATCGCACAGTTGGCCAGCGGGGTGGCGCCGACGATCTGCCAGAGCCTCCCCGCGACGATCGTCGGAACCGACGCGAGCGAGACGCTTATCGGCACACCGGGCAACGACGTGATCTCCGCCGGACTGGGCAACGATATCGTCCGGGGCGCCGGAGGCAACGATGTTCTGTGTGGAGGCGGTGGAGCCGACAGCGTCTTTGGTGGTCCGGGCGATGACTTCCTCTACGGCGAGTCCGGCGATGACAAGCTGACCGACGACGCCGGAGACGACCGGCTCTTCGGAGGCACCGGCAAGGATCGGCTGGTTTCCGGTAGCGGAGCAGACCGCCTGGACGGTGGCACGGGCAACTCCGCCGACGTCCTTCTGTCCGGGGCCGGAGACGATCAGCTGATCGGGCGCGGTGGAAACGACACCCTCAGCTCCGGAGGTGGCGATGACCGCATCTGGGGTGGCACTGGAAACGACAAAATCACCGCGGGCGCCGGCAGTGACGGCATTCGGGCAGGTGGCGGAAACGACAGCGTGCGGGCCGGTCGTGACAATGACTTCGTCGACGCCGGTGCCGGCAACGACCGCCCGGTGGATGGCGGCCGCGGCGCCGACACGGTCCTCGGGGGCAAAGGAAACGACCGCATCGCCGGTGGCTCAGGATCCGATCGCGTCGACGGTGGTCCCGGCGCCGACTTCGCCTACTCCCATGGCACCCAGTTGGGCACTGAACGAGGCCCCGACGGCTTCGACATCGTGCTTGGCGGCGCGGGTGCCGACCGTCTCTTTGGTCACACCAAGAGCATCACCATCTTCGGCGGCGGCGGAAACGATCTGATCACCGGTTCGGCTCCGGGCAGCGATCGCGTGCTCGGCCAAGGCGGCAACGACCGGATGCTCGGTCGCGGGGGGAGCGACCTGCTCAATGGCGGCGCCGGCAAGGACTTCGCGAATGGCGGTCCTGGCGCCGACGATTGCTTCGCGGAGACCCAAACACGCTGCGAGACCGACCAGATCCGCCGCCCATCGTGAAGACGCCGTAATTCTCGGTACCGAGTCGCGACAAGGTGACGACCCGCCCTGACCAACCCGCGCTAAAGTAAGAAGCTCCGTGGCAACCACGTCCGCACCGATCGAAGTACTCCTGCCCGAGCTGGGCGAATCGGTCACCGAAGGTGTGGTCATTGAGTGGCGGGTAGCGGCCGGCGACGCGGTAGCGGCCGGCGACATCCTCTTGGATGTCACAACCGACAAGGTCGACGTCGAGATTCCGGCGCCCGCGGCGGGAACGGTCACAGAGATCGTCGCCGCGCCCGGTGCCGCCGTCGAGGTCGGAGCCTTGCTGGCTCACATCGATCCAAACGGCGCCGCCCCGACCGAGACGGCGCCCGCGGACGCCGCGCCCGAGGCCGCTCCGGCCGAGCCGGCCGGCGAGGTTCAGCTGGTGCCGATCGTGCTCGGCGACATGGAGTCGGTAACCGAGGGCACCATCATCGAATGGCGGGCGGCGGTTGGCGACGCGGTTTCTCGAGACCAGATCATCGTGGAGATCAGCACCGACAAGGTCGATCTCGAGGTGCCGAGCCCCGCCGACGGCACGCTCGCCGATATTGCCTTCCCGGCTGGGGAGACCTTCAGTGTGGCCGAGCCGCTCGGTCGTGTCGCGGCCGGTGATGCTCCGGTTACCAGTGACTCCTCCGGCAACGGCGGCGCGCCAACGGTCGCGACCACGCCACCACCGGCGGCTCCTGCCGCACCGGCCGGCAGCCTCCCCGACTGGCCCGCGATTTCGCCGCTCGCCAAGCGTCACGCCATCGAAGAAGGCGTCAACCTCGCCGGGATCACCGGAAGCGGTCCTGGAGGGATGATCCGCCACGGCGATCTGGTCGAGGGCAAAGGTCGCCCCGCGCCGGACGTTCCGCCGGTCTCCGGTGAGAACCCCGTCGTTCTTCGCGGCCCGGCAAAGGCGCTTGCGTCGTACATGGACGACAGCCTTACGATCCCGACCGCGACCAGCTTCCGCACGCTGAACGTCGGCCGGCTCGAGGTCGAGCGCAAGGCTCTGAACGCCGACCTGAAGGCGCGACCCGAGGGCGGCAAGCTCAGCTTCACCCACATCATCGCGTGGGCCATCGTCCGCGCCGGGTCCGAGATCACCTCGATGAACACCGGCTACGACCTGCGCGACGGCGATCCGCACCGCCTCGAGCGCGAGTTCGTGAACATCGGCCTGGCGGTCGACGTGGAGCGCAAGGACGGGTCGCGCTCACTACTGGTGCCGGTGGTGGAAGACGCTCAGGCGATGACGTTCCAGCAGTTCGTCGATGCGTTCAACGACATCGTCGTCCGCGCTCGTGAGGGCAAGATCACGCCCGACGAGCTGCGCGGCGCGACGATCTCCCTGACCAACCCCGGCGGCATCGGCACGATTGCTTCGGTGCCACGGTTGATGCCTGGCCAGGGCACCATCGTCGCGACCGGTTCGATCGCCTACCCGCCGGGCTTCGACCGCGCCGACCCGGAAACGCTCGGTCGCCTCGGTGTCGACAAGATTATGAACCTCACCAGCACCTATGACCACCGCGTCATCCAGGGTGCCGAGAGCGGTGAGTTCCTCAAGCGCGTCGATCAGCTTCTGTCCGGTGAAGACGCGTTCTACGCCGGACTGCGCGAGAGTCTCGGGCTGCAGCCTCGGGACGCCGCCTTGACGGCGCCGCGGGGCCTCGCCGCCGGGCCGGCAGCGCCGGTGGCGGCGCCAGCGGTCGTGCCGCCTCAAACGGGCTCGGTCGAGCAAATGATGGAAGCCACCTCGGCGGCGATGTCCGTCGTGAAGGCCCACCGGACGTACGGTCATCTCGCGGCCAATCTGGATCCGCTCAACGCCCCTCCCATTGGAGATCCCGCGCTAGACCCCGAGACGGTCAACCTCACTCCGGAGCTGATGCGGCGCATCCCTTCGGAGGTGCTGCGCGTCGGCGCGCCCGGCGAGAGCTTCGCGGACTCCCTGCCGAGTCTTCGCGAGACCTATTGCGGAACGATCGCCTACGAGATCGAGCACATCGCCAAGCATCAAAAGCGTGTGTGGCTTCGCGACGTCATCGAATCCGGGGAGTTCCGCAAGCCGCTGGACACGGTGAGGCGCCTGGAACTCCTGGAGCGCCTCGTGCAGGTCGAGACCTTCGAGCGCTTCCTGCGCCGGACGTATCTTGGCCAGAAGACCTTCTCGATCGAGGGCGTCGACGCGATGGTCCCGATGATCGACGAGATCATCGAGGTTCTTGCCGCTGACGGCGCGGCGGAGATCATGGTCGGCATGGCTCACCGCGGCCGTCTGTCGGTCATGAGCCACGTGGTCGGTCGCAATCCGAGCGCGATCCTCGCTGAGTTCGAGGGTCACATGGAGTTCGAGGATGAGGCGGAGGACGATCACCGCGAGACCGCGGGCGACGTGAAGTACCACCTCGGCGCGGAGGGCACCTACACCACACGCTCAGGCAATCCGATCCGGGTCACGCTCGCGGCGAACCCCAGCCACCTGGAGCAGGTGAACGCCGTCGTCGAAGGCCATGCGCGCGCCGTCCAGACCATTCGCGGCGACCGGGCTCCTCGCCAGGACTTCTCCAAGGCGGTCCCGATCTTGGTGCACGGCGACGCGGCCTTCAGTGGTCAGGGAGTCGTCGCAGAGACGCTCAACCTCTCGAGCCTCGAGGGCTACGAGACCGGCGGCACGATCCACATCATCAGCAACAATCAGATCGGCTTCACCACCGATCCGCACGACTCGCGCTCGACCCGCCATGCCAGCGACATGGCCAAGGGTTTCGACATCCCGATCATCCATGTCAACGCCGACGATGTAGAGGCGTGCATCAGCGCCGTGCATCTGTCGGTCGCGTATCGCCAGCGTTATCGCCGCGACGTGGTCATCGACCTCGTCGGCTACCGCCGTCATGGTCACAACGAACTCGACGAGCCCGCCTACACCCAGCCGGTGATGGCGCGCACGATCAAGGAACACAAGACGGTCGCGCAGATTTACGCCGAGAAACTCGTCGCCGACGGCGTCATGACCCAGGAGCGCCTTGACGAGGTGTTCGGCTGGGCTGAGAAGCGCATGAGCGACGGGCACGACAAGGTGAAAAAGCAGCTGGAGCAGGGCACGTTCGAGGAGGCCTCGGACCGTCCGACGGCGCCGAACGGCAGCAACGGCTCGAACACGTTCCGCACCGCGGTCGCCGAGCAAACGGTCCGGAGCCTCAACGAACAGCTCATCACGGTGCCTGAGGGCTTCAATATGCATCCGAAGCTGGCGCCTCAGCTGGAGCGTCGCCGCGAGGCGATCGAGACGGGCGCGATCAACTGGGGTCACGCCGAGTCGTTGGCCTTTGCGTCACTACTGACCGAAGGCGTGCCGATCCGGTTGACCGGCCAGGACACCGGGCGAGGTACCTTCAGCCAACGGCACCTGGAACTGCATGACGTCGACGCCGATGAGCCTTGGCGCTCCGGCAAGGGCACCGTCTACGTGCCCCTGGCCAACCTGCTGAGGGCCACCGCGTCGTTCGAGTTGCACAACAGCCCGCTAAGCGAGGCCGCCACGGTTGGCTTCGAGTACGGCTACAGCGTGGAGGCCCCTGAGGCTCTCGTGCTCTGGGAGGCGCAGTACGGCGACTTCGCCAACGGCGCCCAGATCATGATCGACCAGTTCCTGGTCTCCGGCAGCGCCAAGTGGGGCCAGAAATCGCGCCTGACCTTGTTGCTGCCGCATGGCTACGAGGGCAACGGCCCAGAGCATTCCTCCGCCCGTATCGAGCGCTTCATCCAGCTCGCAGGCGAGGACAACATCCGCATCGCCGTGCCGTCGACATCCGCTCAGTACTTCCATCTCCTGCGGCGCCAGGCTTTGGTGAACGAGTTGCGGCCGCTGATCGTCTTTACTCCGAAGAGCCTTCTGCGTCACAAGGGCGCCAACGCGACGTTGGATCAGCTCACCGATGGCCGGTTCGAGCCGGTGCTGCCCGACCCGCGCGCGACGGACCCCGAGAAGGTTCGGCGCCTCCTGATCTGCTCGGGCAAGGTCTTCCACGATTTCGAGGCTCACGAGGCTCGCGCCGACTTGGATCATGTCGCGATCGCCCGGCTTGAGATGATTTACCCCTTCCCAACTGAGGCAATCGCGGAGCTCATCGACTCGTACCCGAATCTCGAGAGCGCGACCTGGGTCCAGGAAGAGCCCCGCAACATGGGGGGCTGGTTCTTCGTCGCAAGTCGTCTGAACCGCCTTCTCCCGGATGGCATGGGGATCCAGTACGCCGGCCGGCCCCGGCGGGCGAGCCCGAGTGAGGGGTACCCTCAGGCTCATCAGGTTGAGCAGCAGCGCCTGGTCGAAGCGGCGCTCGGCATAACTCAGGAGTAGGACGTTGAGTCAAAAGGTCGTGGTGCTCGGTGGCGGACCAGCGGGCGATGTCGCCGCGTTCCGAGCTGCCCAGCTCGGAGCTGAAGTGACGATGGTCGAGCGCGCCCAGGTTGGCGGCACCTGCTTGAATTGGGGCTGCATTCCGACCAAGGCGCTCCTCGCTACGGCCGACCTGCTGCGAAAGGTGCGGAAGGCGGACGAGTTCGGCCTAGACGTTCCTGAAGTCAGCGTGAACTTCCCGCGCATGATGCAGCGCAAGGACGAGATCGTTACCGGCCTGCGTACCGGTGTCGAGGGCATCGCGAAGCGCAAGGGCGTCGAGATCGTCTACGGGCAAGGTGAAGTCGACGGTGACACCGTGGTCGTCGACGGCAAGGCTTACCCCTTCGATGTCCTGATCGTGTGCGTCGGCACCGAGCCCGATGGCCTTCCGATGCTCGACATGGACCATCCGGCGATCCTCACCTCCAACGAGATCCTCACGCTCGACAAGGTGCCCGAGAGCATGCTCGTCGTCGGTGGTGGCGTGATCGGCTGCGAGTTCGCCAGTCTGTTCGCCCCGCTTGGCACCGAGGTCACCGTGGTGGAGATCCTGCCGAGGTTGCTTGCCGGGATCGACAACCGCACCGCCGGCCAGTTCCAGCGCGAGTTGGAGAAAGAGGACGTCACGGTCCTGCTGGATCAGTCATTGGACTCGATCGTCGAGTACCGGGACGGCGCGGTCGTGGCAAAGCTCGGCGATGGATCGACCATCGAGGCGGAGAAGCTGCTGGTGTCGATCGGTCGTCGCTCTCAAGCGGGCAACATTGGCTTGGAGGAGGTCGGCGTCGAGGTCACCGAACGGGGCCACATGGTGGTGGACGAGTACCTGCGTTCCGCGAACCCGAAGATCTGGGGAGCCGGCGATTGCATCGGCGGGATGCAGCTTGCGCACCTCGCGGAAGCCGAGGCTCACCGCGCCGTCGAGAACGCGCTCGGTCAGATGCAGCTGCCGATGGACCGCACGGTCGTCCCGAGTTGCATCTATACCCACCCCGAGATTGCCACGGTCGGCCTGCACGCCGATGCCGCCAAGGAAGCCGGCCACGAGGTCAAGCTGGGACAGGCGCGCTATGGCGGAAACGGTAAGGCGCTTGGCGAAGGCGAAGGCAATGGGTTCGTTCAACTCGTGGCCGATGCCGAGACCGATCTGCTGCTGGGCGCGACGATCATGGGCTCTCATGCCGTCGAGTTGATCCAAGAGATCGGCGTCGCCATCTCCGATGGCTTCTCGATGGGCGACCTCGGCCATGTGATCCACGCTCATCCGACGGTCAGCGAGTTGGTGATGCACGCCGCCCAGCAGGGCGAGGGCGTGGCGCAGTACTTGTCCTAAGTCGGGCGTGAACGTGGGCGCCTGGCGGGATATCGGCCCGGCCACGCTGCCCGCGGCTCGGGCACTCGGCCGCCTTGAGGCGATCCTCGCCACGATGCAGCCTGGTGATCCTGCCGTCGTCAGCTGGTGCGATCTTTCGTCGTCCGCGCTGATTGTCGGTCGTAGTGCGTCCGCACCGCCGGTGGACTGGGACGCGTGTGAGCGGCTCGGCCTGCCGGTCCGTAGGAGGGCAAGTGGTGGTGGAGCCGTCTTATGGGACGCCGGGCTCATCGCTTTCGATGTCGTACTACCCGCTGGTCACGAGCTGCTTGGGTCCGACGTCGTCGCTGCCTACCGTTGGGTTGGCGAGGCCGTGCAGCAGGCGCTTGAGGCCGTTGGCGTGGCCGTCGATCTCGTCGATGTAAACACGGCTCGCGCGGACCAGCCGGACCCGGTCCTGGCGTCCTCCTGCTTCGGCGGGCTCTCTCCGTGGGAGCTCACCTTCAACGGCAAGAAGCTCGTGGGCCTATCACAGCTGCGCCGTCTCACCGGCGGGGCCTTTCAAGTGGGCATTCCGATGCGCTTCGACCACGCAACGCTCGCCGCGGTGCTCGACGCCGATACTGCCCTGCTCCATTCGGCACTCTCAGATCGCGTCGTGGACATCGAGACCGCGGCACCGGAGCTGGCGAGGACAGTTCTGGTCGACCACCTTCGCAGCAGTTTGTCTGGCGCCTTCGGTGTGGCCGGTAGTGCATCC
>CAMYIK010000072.1 GCA_947258365.1 uncultured Thermoleophilia bacterium
AAATGGTGTCGGCAAGCCCCTTCAACGCGCGAATGATCAGGGTGCGGTGAGCCCATGGGCACGCGTATGAGACATAGAGGTGATACCTGCCCGGCTCCGCGGGGAACTCCGTTGAGCCGTCGGCGCTTACCCAGCGACGAAAAATGCTGTCCTGGCGCACGAAGCGACCAGCGACGTCGGACTCGCGGGCAACGCTGCTCAGATCGGTCGAGGTCATCCCTATTCCCTTCGGTCGGCGGAGGCCGAGGATATTGTCGCGGCGCCGGGAGCCGCCCGGCCCACCACGAAGGGACGACACGATGGAGTTCAAACGACGGGGCCGGCTACGTGCCCGAGGGCCGGCGGACGCGAAGCTGAAGCAGGCCGACGCGGGCCTCTTCACGCCCGACGAACACCCTGAGTTCGTCCACACCGACCCGTGGCGCGCGCTTCGCATCCTCGGCGAGTTCGTCGACGGCTTCGACACCATGGCGCGAGTAGGGCGCACGGTCTCGGTGTTCGGCTCCGCGAGGACAGCCCGCGACAATCCGGACTACGAGGCCGCGGTCGAGCTCGGGCGCCTACTGGTGGAGGCCGGCTACTCGGTGATGACCGGCGGCGGCCCCGGCATCATGGAGGCGGCGAACAAGGGGGCCTACGAAGCCGACGGCGTCTCGATCGGCTGCGGCATCGAGCTCCCCCACGAGCAAGGCATCAACCAGTTCACGAACTTGCAGATCGACTTTCGCTACTTCTTCGTGCGCAAGGTGATGTTCGTGAAGTACACCGAGGCGTTCGTCGTCTTCCCCGGCGGCTTCGGCACCATGGATGAGGTATTCGAATCACTCACCCTCATCCAGACGGGCAAGACCGGAGCCTTCCCGGTGATTCTGTACCGCAGCGAATTCTGGGCCGGAATGATCCAGTGGGTCAGGGCCCAGTTGATCCAGGGCGGAATGATCAACGCAGGCGACATCGAACTGCTCACCGTGTGCGACACCCCGAAGGAGATTCGCGACGCCATCCTCACCGAGTCGAGCGCGTAAACCGCCTCCCATTTCCCCGAAGTTCTCCAACCCTCACGCCGGCCCGTCCGCACGATGCCCGACGGCTATGGATCTTGATCCAGGAGAAGTGGTGTGGAAGGTCTGACGCGCTGGGTACTGGGTCATCGTTGGATCGTGGCCGCGGCATGGATCGTGATCGCGATCGTCGCCTTCGCAAGCCTGCCGGCGGCAACCGGCGCGCTGTCTGAGGAGTTCGACCTCCCGGGACAAGAGGGCCCGGAGACGAACACCGAGATCCTCCAGCGGTTTGGCAACGGTGGACCGTTCGCCCCGAGTCCGCTGATCCCGGTCGTTACCCTGCCGGAGGGCCGCACCGTCGATGAGCCTCAGGTGGCCTCGCAGATCGCCTCGGCGTTCGCGGCCGCCGGTGCCGCCGCGCCCGGGTCTCGGTTCGCCGACTTCGCCACAACCGGCGATGACGTCTTTATCTCCAAGGACAAGCGGACCGCCTTCGCGATCATCTACGTGCGACCCGGCGACGCCTTCGATCCGATTTCGGAATCACTCGACGCGGTGCGGGCGGCCGTCGCCGACACGCAGATCGCCGGGGCGGGTATCGAGGTCACAGGGCTCGAGGTTCTCCGCGCCGGCTCCGAAGGAGAGTCAGGCGGACCCGAGGTCCTCATCGAGGTGATCATCGGGGGCGTGATCGCCCTTGCGATCCTGATCGCCGTTTTCGGCTCGCCGCTGGCGCTGGTACCGGTCCTGATGGCGGCCATCGCCATTCCGGTCACCTTTCTCGCCATCTGGCCGATCGCGGAGATCACCGAAGTCTCGTTCATCGTGCAGTTCCTGGTTGCGTTGATCGGCCTCGGCGTAGCGATCGACTATGCCCTGCTGATCGTGACCCGGTGGCGGGAGGAGCGATCCAACGGTCACGACAACTTGGCCGCCGTCGAGCTCGCGATGAATCGCGCGGGCCGCGCGGTCATCTTCAGCGGGATCGCCGTGGCAATCGGACTGATCGCACTGCTGGTCATTCCCGTGCCGTTCCTGCGCAGCATCGGCATCGCGGGCATGCTGATTCCGGTCGTCAGCGTGTTGGTCGCGATCACCCTGCTGCCGGTGATCCTCGCCAGCATCGGCCCGTGGATGGAGCGCTACACGCTGCCGTGGAGCCGCAAAGTCGAGCGCAGCGGCTGGGAACGTTGGGGTCGCTTCGTCATCAAGCGTCGCTGGATCGTCGGTGGTCTCGCTCTCGCGATACTGCTGGCGCTCCTGGTCGCCGCCACGGACATGAACATCGGAGAGCCTCGCGGTGATTCCCTCGCGACGACGGGTGAGGCACGCGGGGGCTACGACAGCCTCGTTGAGGCCGGCCTTGAAGGCGCTCTGAGCCCGATGGAAGTCCTCGTCGTGGGCGGTGACCCCGATGCAACCCGCGCGGCACTGGCGGGAGTCGGCGATGTGATCGGCGCCGTGGCGCCGGACAACTCAGCCTGGCGAGTAGGCGACGCGGCGATTGTGAGCGTCTTTCCTACTACTGAAGGCAGCACAGGTGCCGCGGCTGACGCTGTCGATAACGCGCGCGCCGCGGCCGCTGAACTCCCGGGCACGGTGACCATCGGGGGCAACGCCGCCGGAAGCGTTGACTTCATCGACGCCGTCTACGGCAACTTCCCCCTCATGGTCGGGATCATCCTGATCGTGACCTTCCTCTTGCTGACGCGGATCTTCCGCTCGCCCCTGCTGGCGCTCAAGGCCGTGGTGTTCAACGTGATCTCGGTTGCCGCGATCTGGGGCTTCCTGGTCCTGTTCTGGCAAAACGGCGGCGGTGGCGAGTTCTTCTTCGGCATCGCCTCGACGGGCTCCATCACCGTGTGGGTGCCGATCTTGCTCTTCGCATTCCTCTACGGGCTCTCGATGGACTACGAGGTCTTCATCCTCAGCCGAATACGAGAGAACTACGACAAGTACGGCGACACGGATCGCGCGGTGATCTCGGGTATCGCGAACACCGGTCGGCTCGTAACGGCCGCCTCGCTGATCCTGTTCGGGGCGTTCACTGTACTGGCCTCGGGGCCACAGACCGAAGTGAAGGTCTTCGCCACCGGACTCGCCGTCGGAATCGTTCTGGACGCCACCGTGATTCGAGGCATGCTCCTGCCGGCGTTCGTATCCCTGTTCGGCAAATGGAACTGGTGGATGCCCGACTGGATGGTGAAGGCCCTGTGGCTGCCGAAGGAGCCCACGTACCACTAGGGGGAGCGCGGGCACGGGCTTTCGATGAAACCGCGCTGCGGTTAGAGTCCCGCGGGCCGCAGGATCGTTTCACCCCGCCTCATGACAACCACTGACGCACGCGCGCTCGACCCGGTCGCGGCCGCGCTCACCGCCGCCCACCACGCTCTCGCAGCGCGCGTTGATGAGATCAATGATCTGAACGTGTTCCCCGTCGCCGACGGAGACACGGGAACGAACATGCTCATCACCCTGAGCGCCGCCGCGGAGGCGGCGCAGACCGGTGGTTCCGACCGCGCTGATCGCATCGCCCGAGCCATCCTCGTCGCCGCCCGAGGCAACAGCGGCATGATCCTGTCGCAGCTCGTGCGGGGTGCCGCCGAGGCGTTGGCGGCGGTCGACGAGCTCGATGGAGCTGCCGCGCGAGACGCGTTTCGCCGGGCGGCGGACACGGCGTACGACGCGGTACGCGAGCCCGTGGAAGGCACGATGCTGACAGTCGCCCGTCGCATGGCCGAGGCGACTGAGCGAACCAACGCCGACGTCGGTTTCGCAGAGGTCGTCGCCGCCGCGCTCGGGGGTGGCTGGCAGGCCGTAGAGGAGACGACGGGCCTGCTACCGGTGCTCACCCAAGCCCAAGTCGTCGACTCCGGCGGGCTCGGACTTGCGGTCATCCTGGACGGGATTGCGGCCTACCTCGAAGGTCGCGAAGTCGCGGTGCCGGGCGAAACGGCGCAACTGTCCTCATCCGCGGACGACCACCCGCCATCGCGCTTTCGCTACTGCACGAGCTTCGTGCTGGATGGCGGCGACCTCGATCTTGTCTCACTGGAAGCGCGCCTGGCGCCCTTGGGCGACAGCCTTTTGGTGATGGGCGACGCCCGGCAGGCGAAGGTGCACATCCATACCGATGAGCCCGCGCGCGCGGTGGCCGAAGGGGAGGTAATCGGCGCGATCGGAGGTTTGAACGTCGACGACATGAGGGAGCAGGAAGCTGAACGGTCCGCACGGATCGCCAAGCGACTCGGTGTCGTCGCCGCGGAGGGCGCCACGGCCGTCGTCATGGTGGAGACCGAACAGCTCGGGAGAATCGCTGCGGGCCTCGGAGCGCATCCGGTGGTCGATGTCACTGAGCTCCAGGCCGCCATTGCCGATGCCACTCCGGCGGCGACAGTCGTCGTTGCCTACGGCGATCATGCAGCGCAGGTGCGCGCCATCGTCGAGGAACATGGCTCATCGCTGGTCGTTGCCCCGTCACTGCCCGCGGCGCTGGCGTGCCTCGTGGCTTTCGACGGACCAGGTGGGCGCGATGTACGTGTGGCGGAGATGACCGAACTCGCCAATGACGTCACCGACGCATCCGTTCCCGTCGGGGTCGAGGATCCCAAGGCCGCGCTTCAGGAGGCCATCACCAAGCTGGTGGCTGACGACGTCGGCCTGGTCACGGTGCTCATCGGGGCCGATGTCGAAACCGCGGCCAACGAGGTGGAAGACTGGGTTCGTTCAGTCGCGCCAGAGCTCGAGGTAGAGGCCCATCGGGCGGGCCTCACCCAATATGCCTTCCAGATCGGAGCGGAGTGATGGACTCTACGACCGCGCTAACGACCGCCAATACGACGATCTACAGCGACTCGGGTGGAGACCTGGCCGGCACGGTTGAGGCCCCCAACATCAAGGTCTGCCCACTGTCGATCAACTTCGGGCAAGAGAGCTTCAAGGACGGGGTCGAGATCACCCCTGAGGAGTTCTATACCCGCCTTTCCACCGCGAGTGTCATGCCGACCACCGCTCAGCCCTCGAGCGCCGAGATGGCCGATCTGTACCGGGAGGCTCTGAGCGAGCGCGAGTTCGTCATTGGACTCCATCTCTCAGAGCGGCTCTCAGGCACAACAGAGGCGGCGATCGCCGCCGCGAAGGAGGTCGGCGAAGACAAGGTCGCCGTGCTGCCGACGGCTCAGGTCTCCTGCGGTTTGTCGTTGCTGGTTTCTCGTGCACAGGCCCTGCTCGAGCAAGGCACGACCGTCGGCGAGATCCAGGCGCTCGTCGAACACTTTCGCGCCAACTGCTCGACACTGTTCACTCTGGAGAGCTTGGAGTTCCTACAGCGCGGTGGCCGAATCGGCCGCGCGCAGTACATGGCGGGCTCGCTCCTAAAAGTGCGACCGATCCTGGCCGTCGCGGACGGTGAGGTGAATCCGATCGGCAAGGTGCGCGGCGCACACAAGGTGATGCCGGCGCTTGCCGCCGCGCTGGAGGAACGTACGCCCGCTGACACCCCGCTGCGGGTGGCCATCGGACACGCGCAGCGTCCCGAGGCGATCGCCGGCATCGAGGACATGGTGCGGAAGACTCGCCCGAACGCGATCATCGACTACACGTTCGAACTCGGTCCGACCATCGGCACGCACGGCGGCCCGGGGACAATAGGCCTGTCGGCCGTGCCTGCGGCGTGAGGCGCCTCTACCCGACCGCGAGCCCCGACGTCGGGGCCGCCGAGGCCGTCGCCGTCGAACGAAAGCCACCCGACGAACGCCCCTGGGTGATGTTGAACATGATCTCCAGCGTCGACGGCGCGGCGGCGGTCGAGGGCAAATCCGGGGGCCTTGGCAGCCAGGCCGACCATCAGATCTTCCACGAGCTTCGCGGGCTTGCCGACGTGATCCTCGTGGCGGCCGGCACCGTGCGAGCCGAGGGCTATGGCCCAGCCAGGCCTGATCCAAAGACCCGAGAGGCGCGAGTCGCGCGCGGGCAGGCGGAGGCGCCACCGATCGCGGTGATCACCGGCAGTCTCAATCTGGACTGGTCAAGTCCCTTCTTTGCCCAGGCCGAGTCCCAACCGATCGTGATCACCGCCCCGGAGGCCGACGCGGAGCGTCTTACTCAGGCACGGGAGAACGCGGACGTGATCGCACTCGGAGGAGAGGTGATCGATTTCGCCGCTGCGCTTGGCGCGCTCCGAGGAAGGGGGCACGAGCTCGCGCTGCTCGAAGGAGGCCCGAGCATCAACAACATCCTCTATGGCCTCGATCTCATCGACGAGCTCAACCTGACCTTCGCTCCCACCCTGCTCGGCGGCGACCCGATTCGCATCCTGCGGGGTGCCGCCCTTCCTGAAGCCCAGGGCCTGAAGCTGCAGCAGGTGCTCGAGCAGGACAGTTACCTGTTCCTGCGCTACGTCCGACCTCAGTAGAGCTGAGGCACCTCGTTGCGCGGAGTCGTGAGCGGCACGTAGCCGTCGTCTTGGAGATCGGGAAGCACCAGCTTCTCGCGCTTGACGGCCTTGTAGGGAATGAGGCTCAGCAGGTGGCTGATGCAATTGAGGCGCGCTTCTCGCTGATGATCTGAGGGAACGACATACCAAGGCGACTCGGGTGTGTCGGTGTTGGCGAACATCGTGTCCCTCGCCCGCGAGTAGTCGTAGTACCGCGACTGTGCTTCGAGATCGATCGGGCTTACCTTCCAATGCTTGGTGGTGTCCTTGATCCGCTCGGCAAGACGCTCCCGCTGCTTGTCGGGGCCCACCTCGAGCCAATACTTGATGAGGATGATCCCGTCATCGATCAACATGCGCTCGAACGTCGGTGTGCCACGGAGAAAGCGCTCGTGCTCCTCCGGAGAGCAGAAGCCCATCACCGGCTCGACACCGGCGCGGTTGTACCAACTGCGGTCGAATAGAACCAGCTCACCCTCGGCCGGCATGTGCGGGACGTACCGCTGGAAGTACCATTGGCGTTGCTCGCGCTCGTTGGGCTTTGGCAAGGCGACGATGCGTACAACGCGAGGGTTGAGCCGTTGGGTGATGCGACGAATCACACCGCCCTTGCCCGCGGTATCGCGCCCCTCGAAGACCACCGCAACGCGGAGGCCCTGTTCCACGATCCAGTACTGAAGCTTGGCCAGCTCTACATGCAGCTTGGCCAGCTCCTCCTCGAATTCCTTGCGCTTCACGATGCCCTCCGGAGTAGCTGCTGCGACGCTAACCGATGGGACCGGACGGGAGTCAGCCGAACTTCGGGTTGACCCCGCTATCCGGATGGGGCGCGGCGCCGACCGCGAGGAAACTCAGACCGTCCGGGCCTGCGACCATCGTCCGCATTACCCCGGGCGGCACGAAGACCGCCACCTCGGGCTCGATGGGTACACGCTCGCCCTCGATCTCCACCCATCCCGAGCCACGAAGGCCGACGTAGACCTCCTCCTGGCCGCTTGGTGCCTCATCGTGGAGTGGCGTCGACGCGCCTGCGGGGAAGTCGAAGATCTGCATCCCGAACGCCGTGACGCCCAGGCTCTTTCGGGCGAGCTTGACCGCCCCGCCTCCGAGGGACTCCATGTCATCGAAACGCTTCCGCACAAACCTGGTGGGCATGGTTGTCTCCGTCGTTGTGAGCCATATCAGTGTATCTGCACTCATTGCCTGTGCGCCACCACGCCCTGGTGTCGATAGCCTCCGCATCCCCCCTTGATCAACCGCGAGGTGCCGACAGATGAAGGCGCATTTACTGGAGTCGGTCTTTCCGACCGACAGCAATCCGCAGGGCAATCTGTTCGGAGGCGCCATGGTGGCCTGGATGGACAAGGCGGCCGGCTACGCCGCCATGCGCCATGCGCGGAGCATTGTTGTCACGGCGGCGATTGACCGCATCGAGTTCGCGGTGTCGGTTCGGGTTGGGGACCTGATCGAAGTGCTCGCCGAAGTGGAATCCGTCGGGCGTACGAGCATGAAGGTCAAGGTCGAGGCGTTCCGAGAGGATCCGATCAGCCAAGGTCGCGAGCTTTGCACGCGTGGCGAGTTCACGATGGTCTCTATCGACCAGACCGGGCGACCGACACCGGTCCCCAAGCTCGAAGACTCTTAGGCCGTCTGCTGCCCGAGTCGCTCGGCGAGCGCGTTCGCCCCGGCGACGCACGCCGCGAGCGATTCGTCGCCGATCAGTGCGGCGATCTCCCGCTGGGCCTTCTCCCAGTAAGGAAACGCCTCTCCCGCCGCACGCCGACCCTCGTCGGTGATGCTGAGAATCCGACTCCGTCGGTCGTTCTCATCCTCACGAGCACCGATCAGTCCTCGCTGCTCCAAAACGGAGGCGTTGCGGGTCAGCGTCGTACGGTCCATCCGGAGCCAGTCGGCCAGCGCCCCGATCGATATCTCGCCGGCCTGATCCAGCGCGACCAGCAGGCTGAGCTGAGAGTTCCGCAACCCGGTCGGACGCAGCGCGTCGTCGTAGTGCTGAGAGACCGCGCGACTCGCCCTGCGGATGGCGAGCCCGACACACTGGGTGGCCGGTCGAAGGTCTGTGCCCAGGTCACTCACGAGATCAGGCGGGGTTGCTCATTGCTCCTGGGAGTGTCGCGCATTCTGGGGCACGTCCCAACAGGTAGCGCTAACTTTCGGCCTGTGCCCCATGGTTGACGAAACTCCCACAGATCAATTCTGGCGACTCGTCGATCCGCTGCTGAACGAAGAGGACGTGACCCGCGGCACCCTGATGCGTTTCGACTGCCTCAGAGTTGGTCAACAGCTCGCCGCCGCACCCCATCACGATGACGACGGGCTGATCGTCAAACTGCCCCGAGAACGCGTCGCCGCTCTCGTACTGGACGGGGTCGCTGAACCCTTTGCTCCCGCCGGTCGCGTCTTTCGGGAATGGGCCCGTGTAAGAAACCCGGAAGCGGACCTGTGGAAGGGCCTCATCGACGAGGCCGTCGCGTTCGCCCGCGGGTGACACATCGCTCGCGCGGGCTGCGCCCATGAACAGCCGCGCGTCTCACCCTGAGATCGTCGTCATCGGTGCCGGCCTTTGCGGACTTGCCGCCGCCGCCGGCCTGACCGACGCAGGGCATTCCGTCCGAGTGATCGAAGCGCGCGACGAGCCCGGCGGGCGCATTCGCTCGGTCGTCGACGCACGCACAGGTGACTATCTGGCCGACCTCGGCCCCACCTGGGTCTGGCCGGTCTATCAGCCCGTCGTCGCACGATGGATCGACGCGCTTGATCTTTCGACCTTCGATCAGTTCATCGACGGCGACTCGATCCTCGACTACGGGCCCGATTCCGAACCCGAGCTCCACCAGCTTCCGAGTCAGCTCGGCAACGTACGCCTGGTCGGCGGACCCCAGGCCATGATCGACGCGCTGGTCTCCCGCCTTCCCGGGCCGGTACTAGCGAGTGCCCAAGTGACCGGCATCTCGGTGGCCAAGGATGGCCTCAGTCTGCAGCTGTCGGATTCGGGCATGGCCGATGTGAAATGCGATCGCGTGGTCGTCGCGATACCTCCTCGGATCGCGCTGAACACCATCCACTGGGAGCCAGAGCTTCCCGGCGCCGTGGCCCGCGCTCTCACGGTGATGTCGACGTGGATGGCTCCCCAGGCGAAGGCCGTCGCGCTCTACAAGGAACCGTTCTGGCGTGGGCGTGGACTCTCAGGTCGGATCCTCAGCCAGGTCGGCCCGCTCGTGGACGCCCATGACCACAGCGGACCCGAGGGAACGCCGGCGGCGCTTTTCGGTTTCGTCGGGTGGCCGCCGCAGACGCGGGCAGCTGCCGATCCGCACCTGGAAGACCAGATCCGCTCGCAGCTTGTGCGCTGCTTCGGAGCCGATAGCCCGGAGCCGACGAGCATCCACGTTGCCGATTGGGCGCAGGATCCCCTGGTCGCCTCGCCACGAGATCTCACCGAGCCCATGTCCCATCCGCGTGTGAGCCCGGACATTCTCCGAGAGCCATACGCGAACGGTCGCGTGCTGTTCGCGAGCGCCGAGACCGCCGTCAGAAGCCCGGGCTTGATCGAGGGTGCCTTGGACGCGGCCGAGCGGGTGGTTGCCGGCGTTGCGAAGGTCGCCACGGGTTAGGCTCCCGCGCATGTCACAGCACAGTGAGTGGAGCGATTGGTATCGGCATGAGGACCCCACCAAGTGGGTCCTGCCGCACATTCTGCGCGAGCAGGCCGAGAGTCTCGGCGATGCGCCCTACATGCGATACGAGGACGGCGACTGGATCAGCTTCGCCGCAATGAACGAGCGCAGTAATCGGGTCGCGAACGGCCTCATCGCCCGTGGTCTGCAGCAGGGCGAGTCGGTGAGCGTCATGCTGCCGAACTGCGAGCAATTCCTGCCCGTGTGGTTCGGAATCCTCAAGGCCGGCGGGGTGATGAGCCCCATCAACACCGCCTACAAAGGCGACTTTCTCGCCTGGCCAATCAATCTCGTCGAAGCCCGCATCCTCATCATCGCCGACCAATACCTCGATCGACTCAGCGCCATCAAGGGTGACCTCACGCGGCTCGAGACGGTCGTCGTGCTGCCGACCGGCGACGACGAGGCGCCGGAGTCGGATCATTTCCTGCCCTTCGCGGCCCTTCAGGATGCTCCCGCCACCGAGCCGGATCTCGACTACTCGTGGACCGACGACGCGCGCATCATGTTCACCTCGGGAACAACCGGACGCTCAAAGGGTGTCATCAAGCAGAACGCCGCCGACTACTACTCGGCCCGTGGCGCGATCGAGGCGATGGGCATCGACTCGACCGACACCCTCTTCTCCTGCTTGCCGTTGTTCCACTCGAACGCGCAGGTCATCAGCTCCTATCCGGCCTTGATCGCCGGCTGTCGGATGGTGTTCGCCGAGCGGTTCTCAGGAAGCCGCTTCTGGCAACAGGTGGTCGACGCGGAAGCCACGTCGTTCACGTCGATCGGGGCCATGATCTATTTCCTCTGGAACCAACCGCCATCGGACCTGGATAGCGCCAACAAGGTCAAGCGAGTACTCGCCGCTCCGGCCCCGAAGGACATCTACCACGAGTTCGAAGAACGCTTCGGGGTGAGCTTCGTGGAGGGGTACGGACTGACGGAGACAGGTGTGGTCACCTACATGCCGCCGGACCGCCCGCCGCGACTCGGATCGTGCGGAACCTCCGCCCCCGGCTACGAGGTCACGATCGTCGAGCCCGGCTCCGACAAGCCGCTGCCACCCGACACCCCCGGCGAGATCGTCGTCGACATGAAGATCCCGAACATCGTCATGCGCGCCTACTACGGCATGCCCGAGAAGACGGCGGAGGACTTCAGGAATCTCAAGCTCCACACAGGTGATCTCGGGAGGATGGACGAGGACGGCTACGTGTACTTCATGGATCGGGTCAAGGACTACATCCGACGCCGTGGCGAGAACGTGAGCTCCATGGAGGTCGAGAAGATCGCCTGTGACCATCCAGACATCACGGAGGCGGCCTGTATCGGCGTGAAGGCCGGAGAAGGGGCGAGCTCTGAAGACGAGATCCTGGTCGTGGCCGTCTGCGAAGGCGACGCTCCCGATCCCGACGAGTGCCTCCGGTGGATGGCCGACCGTATGCCCTACTTCATGGTCCCGCTCTATCTGCGCTTCACGGATGCGCTGCC
>CAMYIK010000073.1 GCA_947258365.1 uncultured Thermoleophilia bacterium
CTGGTACTCGAAGCCTCTCTGCAGCAAGCCAAGTCTGATGGCTCGCCGCTGTTGATAGAGGCCACCTGCAACCAGGTCAACCATGAGGGCGGCTACACCGGCATGACGCCGAGCGATTTTCGTGACTTCGTGCTCGACATCGCGGTGCAGGTGGACTTCCCCGAGCAACAGCTCGTTCTCGGGGGTGATCACCTGGGCCCGAACCCTTGGAGCTCGCAACCGGCGGCGGAGGCGATGGCGGCAGCGAAAACCATGGTCTCGGACTATGTTCGTGCCGGCTTCTCCAAGATCCACCTGGACGCGAGCATGGCTTGTGCTGATGATGTCGAGCCGCTCCCGGACGAGACCATCGCCGAGCGTGCCACAGAGTTGTGCGCCGCAGCCGAAGCGGCAATCCCCGATCCGTCGGCGCCGCCGGTCTACGTCATTGGAACCGAAGTGCCGGTGCCCGGCGGGGCGCAGGAAGATCTTCACGAACTTGCCACCACGCGGATCGAGGATCTGAAGCAAACCATCGAGACCCACCGCGACAAGTTCACCGAACGTGGTCTGGGCCAAGCCTGGGAACGGGTGATCGGAGTGGTGGTGCAGCCCGGTGTCGAGTTCGATCACGCCGCGGTGATCGGATACCAACCTGCCAAGGCACAGGAGCTGAGCAAGGCCATATTGGGCTTTGACAACATTGTCTATGAAGCCCACTCGACGGATTACCAGACCGAGACCGAGTTACGCAATCTGGTCAATGACCATTTCGCTATCCTCAAAGTCGGACCTGGTTTGACCTATGCTGCCCGCGAGGCGCTCTTTGCGTTGAGCTATATCGAGCGGGAGTGGATCAGTGACAGGCCCCTGTCCAATCTCCGCCAGGTGCTGGATGAGCGGATGCTCGAGAAGCCGCAGAACTGGGCGAAATATTACGCTGGATCGGACACCGAGCGGGCCTTTGCGCGCAAGTACAGCTTTAGCGACCGCTCGCGTTATTACTGGGCCGACCCCGAGGTCGAAGCCAGTGTGCAAGTACTGCTGAAGAACCTCTCCGAGCGGCCGGCGCCGATGACGCTCCTGAGCCAGTTCATGCCGCTTCAATACGCGGCGTTTCGTGCCGGAACCTTGAACAACGATCCACTGTCGCTGATTCGACACTGGATCCAAGCGGTTGTCTCAACCTACGCCCGCGCAAGCGGACTAGCATCCCAATAGCGTCTCTCAGGCGCACTGAACCGAGAAATAGGTCATGGAATACTCATTCGACATAGTATTTGATCTCAATGGTCAGGTGGCTCTCATAACCGGCGGCGCTGCCGGTATCGGCAAGTGCATGGCCGAGTTGTTCGCCGAGCGCGGGGCCACGCTGGTTTTGGTCGACCGTAACGAAGAGGTGCACGAAACAGCACGCTCGCTCGGATCGCAACATCTCGCCTGGGTGGGTGACGTCGCCGATGAGGCCTCCGTGCAGAGCATCGTCGCGGATTCGGTTGAAAGACTGGGGCGTATCGACATTCTCCTGAACAACGCGGGTGTCGGCCCGCTCGCCAAGGCTGAGGAAACCTCGGCTGAGCTGTGGGACATCACGATGGCGGTGAACCTGCGCGGTCCGTTTCTCTACGCCCGCGAAGTGGGCAAGCAGATGATCAAGCAGGGAGGCGGCCGCATCGTCAACATGGCCTCCCAGGCGGCACTGGTCGCACTCGACGGCCACCTCGCATACTGCGCCAGCAAAGCCGGCGTGCTTGGCATGACCCGCGTACTGGCGATGGAGTGGGGTCCCCTCGGTATCAGCGTCAACGCCATCTCGCCGACGGTCGTCGAGACCGAGATGGGCGCCCAGGGGAGTTGGTCTGGCGAAGTCGGCGAGGCATTCAAGAAGAAGATTCCTACCCGCCGCTTTGCGCAGCCTGAAGAGATCGCGCTTGCCGCGCTCTATCTTACGAGTGGCGCCGCCGGCATGATCAATGGCGAGAACCTGGTCGTGGACGGCGGCTACACCGCAACGTGAGGAGGGCCTCTACACTCGGTGAGAACATGGGCTACGCGCTGAAGCAGGCGAAGGTGCCGAAGGAGAAGCGCGAGGAGCAGGTCGGCGAGGCCGCCCGGATCCTCGACCTCGAGCGGTACCTCGACCGCAAGCCGAAGAATCTGTCCGGTGGTCAGCGACAGCGCGTGGCCATGGGTCGCGCCGTCGTCCGTCACCCCAAGGTCTTCCTCATGGACGAGCCCCTGTCGAACCTCGACGCCAAGCTGCGTGTCCAGACCCGCACCGAGCTCGCCGACCTCCAGGCGCGGCTGGGCGTTACCACGGTGTACGTCACCCACGACCAGGTCGAGGCGATGACGATGGGGCATCGCCTCGCCGTGCAGAACTTCGGCAAGCTCCAGCCGGTCGACACGCCGCGAACGTTGTACGCCCGTCCGGCCAGCCGATTCGTCGCCGGGTTCATCGGCTCGCCCGCCATGAACATCGGTGTCCGACCGGAACACCTCCTCGCGGTCCCGGAAGGTGAGGGCGTGATCACCGGCGAAGTCGTCGTGGTCGAAGAGCTCGGGTCCGAAGCGTTCGTGCACATCCACGCCGAGCATGACGACGACGAGCACCACCTGCTGGTCGTTCGAGCACCCGGCGAGACCGACCATCGGGCGCGGAGATCGAGTGTCGGTCACGTTCAACGGCTCGGCGCGTGTGTTCGACGCCGAAGGCGACCGACTCGGCGATTGATCCCGGGTTGATGAACGACACGGCGAACGAGCGGGCTGATCAGCCTCGGGCAAACGGCCGCTTCGCGGGCCGGACGGTGCTGATCACCGGGGCCGCCGGCGACATCGGCCGGGCCACGGCGGTGAGGCTGGCAGGTGACGGGGCGCACGTCGTGTTGGCGGACATCGCAGACGGGATCGAAACGACGGCCGCGATGTGCGCCGACGTGAACGCGGCGGCCGAGCCCGCCACCGTGGCATTCGACGTTACGCACGAAATCGACGTCCAGCGGGCATTCGAAGATCTGTCAGCTCAGGGGATCACTGCCGACCTGCTCTTCAACAACGCTGGGTATCAGGGCGACTTCGAAAACGTCGTCGACTACGACGCCACCGACTTCCGACGCGTGCTGGAGATCAACGTGACCGGCGTGTTTGTGGTGATGAAGTGGTTTGCCCGGACCTTGATCGCGACCGGCCGACCGGGCGCGATCGTCAACACCGCCTCGATGGCTCATGGCGGCGCACCGAACATGGCCGCGTACAGCGCTTCGAAGGCCGCCGTCGTCGCGCTCACCAAGACGGCGGCCAAGGATCTCGCCCCCGCGTCGATCCGTGTGAACTCGGTGAGCCCTGCGTTCATCGGGCCCGGCCATATGTGGGATCGTCAGGTCGAGCTACAGGCGGGAACGCCGAGCCAGTACTTCTCCGACGAGCCGGACGAAGTCGCTGCGCAGATGATCGCTGCCGTACCGCTGCGTCGCTACGGATCGTTGGACGAGGTTGCAGCTGCTGTCCAGTTCCTCCTCTCGGACGACGCCTCCTACATCACCGCCTTCGACATCCAGGTCTCCGGCGGAGCGACTTGATTGCGGCATCCGGTCTAGGACCTGCCGTCCGATAGGACCGATCGCCGACGGGGCGCTCCGCCCACAGCTCTGCGGAGCGGAGGGCGAGGATGAGCCCCCTTGGCGCAGACGAGAGGCTTTGCAGCCGCCGGGGACTGGCCTCTGGTTGGGCGGCCCCCCCCCCGGCACTGACGCCCCGAGCTCCTATCCCTCAATGTCTGCGGGTGTGCTCAATGGCACGCCTATGGCACAGCCGGAACCGAAGATCGAGCCTTCCGTCACCGATCCTCCACACGCGAAGCGCCTGGTCAGCTGCCACGGCCGGGTTTCGGGCACCCACCGGCTCAGGATCCGGCGAACCGGGCGGCCCACCACAGCGAGGGGTTGCCGATGGGGCCGTTGAGCTGGGCCCAGCCGTCGGCGCCGGGCAGAGTTCGGCCGTGGGGCGCGATGAAGAGGTGGACTTCGGCTCGGTGTGGGTCGGCGAGCGGTGCGCCGAACTGCGGTTCCTGACCGAGCCTGATGTTGCCCGCGAATCGCAGCCGGTCCCCGTCGGCGACGCGACCGTCGAGTTGGTATATGCCGCCCTGCGCAGGGACTTCGGCGCCCACATCGTCTGCATCGCACTGCCCATCGCTGCACAGCGAGGCGTCGTTGAACGTGGCCAGCCACACCGTGAAGACCTCCGGGGCGTCGCGGGCGCCCGGGCTCACCGGCGGTTGTGGGCCGGCCCACGGCGGAACCATGTCGGCGGTGGGGTAGGCGTAACTGCCGGGCTCCGGTGAGGGCACGTCGAGCTCGGCGAACAGCCCGTCGATGCGGCGCGTCAGTCGCGCTCCGTCGGAAGCCAAGTCTGCACCTTCTCCGCCCTGACCGGCGACGTCGGCAGTCTGCGCATCGTCGTTGGTGTCGGACCGCGTCAACGCCAGTATCGCCGCGACCGCGACCCCGACTACCAGTGCGCCGACGACCAGCCATTGTCGTCTGCTTCGACGCGGCTCCGGATGCGTCGGTTCTGGAGTAGGGCCCCGTGTCGTTTGGGTGCCGATGATGCTTGTGGTCTCGGCAGTGGTCTTGGTCATGATGGGCTCACAATCAGAGGGTATGAAGTTGGGGAATCATCGGACGGGACGCCATGCACACAGTTGATGGACACCGGCGACTCCGAAACGATCGCCGACGCCGCCGTCCGGCCACCGAGCTGCGCCGTCGTGAGGGCTTGGATGCGCCCAAGCGACGCTGCGGGTCCCGCGGCGGAACGAGCTTCCTCGGCGAGGTCGGCGACCGTGGTACCGACGGCGATCGTGTGCAGTGTGAGTCCGGCGATGTCAGAACCCTCATTGGTGAGGTGCGCCGTCACGACGCTGTCGCGCGCAACGAGAAGCGCCTCGCCGATGTCGCCGTCGGCCATCGGAACGCCAGCGATCGTGATGCGGTCGATCGTGCAGGCCCCGTTGGCTTGACTGAGCTCGATGGTCACGTCGGCCGGTCTCTGCCAGGCGGGGGGCTGCGCTGCATGGGGCGACACGGTGATGTGTCCGAACTCGAGGTCGCCTTCGAGGCTCGTGAGGCGTCCGTCGATCGCCGCGAGCTGGCCACCGGCGCGCGACAGGCCGACGCCCTCGTCGGCGAGTCCGAGCAGAGTGTCGCCCGCCGGGAGATCACCGTCGAGGAAGCCGGCGATCGCCAACTCCACGGCGGTATCGAACCGCTTGATCGTCGAGCTGAGCACGACGCCACGGTCGCTGGCAGGGAGCGTGAGGTAGTCATCGGCATCCGATCCGATCGTCCAGACCTGATCGTCGGTGCCGGACCATTCGACGGCCGCCTCGATCACACCGGTCCCGGCGGAGCCGGCGTCGTGGAAGATGATGTCCACGCCATCGGCATACATCGAGCGGGCCAGGTCGTAGGCGAGGTCGTCGCTCATCTCGGCCCTGACGGTTGGGTCGACGACTGGACCGAGAAACATCGAGAGGACTTCGATCTCCGGATTGATCCAGATCGCGCCCCGTTCGAACCCATTGCGGGATCGCTCGCTTCGGAACGTCTGGTAGCCGCCGATGAAGCCGACCTGGTCCGTCCGGGTGGACAGAGACGCGGCGGCGCCGGCCATGAAGGCGCTGTCTTCCACCTCGAAGTGCATCTCGGAGATGTTCGACTGCTCGGCGTGAACGGCCGCCGGATCGACAGCGACCCAGTGCACATCGGGGTAGTCCGCAGCGATTGAGTCGACCTCGACATCGAACTCGCTGGCGACAACGATCAGATCCGTGCCCGTCTCGGCCAGGCGCCGCAGGTCTTCCTCGGCATCGACCAGCGGCTCGACGAGGTCGACCTCCACCTCGCGTGCTCGCTCCGCGTCACCCACGCCGGCGATCATCATGTCGCTGATCCCGAGGTCGCCGGCGGCGCCATGCACGACGGCGATCGCCGGTGGCACGGAGCTGCCGAGAAACAGAAACGACGCGGCGAGTCCTGCGACCACCGACAGCGCCATGGCTGCGAGGGCCCACAGCCGACGCGTCGCCGTACGGTCGAGCTTGACCTCCCTGGCGAGGCGCTCCTGTTCGGAAAGCAGCTCCGACTCGCGCTGGAGGATCGACTCTTCGAGGAACCTCTCCTCGGCGCTGCTCAGCCGCAGCGTGCTCACGGCCGCCCACTCCTCGTAGTCGTTCAGCCGCTGCCCGGACAGCAGGTAGTCGCTCTGGCCGCCCGATGCCTCCCACTCCCGCAGCGCGATATCGAGGCGGGCGTGGGCGAGAACGTCCTCCTGGCCGGCGTCGATCCAGCGACGTAACCGAGGCCACTGATGGAGGAGTGCTTCGTGGGCGACTTCAACCGCAGGGGAGCCGGAAACCGGATCGCGGTCCAGGGTCAGTAGCCGATGGGAGGCGAAGCGCTCGACGACGGTCTGCAGCGGCACGAGGTCGGCGGAGATGGTCGTGATCTCTCCGGCGGACACACGCCGCCTGCCCCACGTCCCGTGCTCCACGATCGTGACCAATCGGAGGAACAGCTGCTTGACGGCGTCACGCTCATCGACGTCGAGTGCGAGGAACAGGTCCTCGGCTCGACGGGCGATCGCCCCGGTGACACCTCCCATGTCCTCGTAGGCATCGAGCGTCAGGATCGCGCCGTCGCGCCGGTCGAACAGCTCCGTCAGGGCGTACTGAAACAGCGGGAGGCCGCCCGCCTGTCCGGACACGTCGCTGAGCAGTCGACCCAACAATGGCCGTTCGAGTGTCGTGCCGGCATGCGCGGCAGGTTGTGCAGCCGCCGACTCGAGCTCGTCCGGCGTCAGCGGCACCACGTTGGCGATCCCGTCGGCGAGCATCTGCGCGAACGTCGGGTACTCCAGTGGATGACCGTAGAAGTCGGCCCGCAGGCCGAGGGCAACGACCACGCGGCCAGACGGGTCATCGAGCACCACCTCGAGGTTCCGGATGAAACGATCACGCTCCGTCTGCGGGGTTCCGAGCGTGAAGAGCTCTTCGAACTGGTCGATGACGAGCAGCAGTCGTTGGGAGTCGTCGAGCAGCCGGATCGACGCCCGGAGAAGGCCGTCCTCGGGGTCGCCGAGCAGATCGCCGAGGTCGTCGGGGGCATCCAGCGCCGCCCCGGCAAACGCAGCCTCGGTTTCGCGAAACGGACGCGAGCCGGGAACCATCTCCGCGATCAGCCACTCGTGATCCTCGCCCACCAGGCCACTGCGTACCGCGGGGACGAGACCGGCGAGAAGAACGCTCGACTTCCCCGATCCGCTTGCTCCGACCAGCGCCACCAGTCGGTTCCCCGCCGCGATCCGACATACGAGATCCTCGACGAAACGATCGCGACCGAAGAACCTGTCCGCGTCGCCCTCGGTGAACGCGTGCAGACCGTTGAACGGGTTCACCCCGCTGACCAGCTCCTCGTGGTCGCTCAACGGCGCGGCCAGCCGCTGGTCATGGAGGAGGACCTGTTCCTCGATCCGCTTCAGTTCCGGTGAGGGGTCGATGCCCAGCTCCTCGCCGATGGCTTTGCGGTGGCGTTCCAGGGAGCGCAGCGCGTCAGCGGGTCGGCCCAACCGGTACAGGGCGATCATCTGCTGGCCCACGAATCGCTCACGATGCGGATGCTCGATCACGAGCTGGTCGAGCTCGCCGATCGCCGTGCGGTGGTTTCCGCCGCGAATGTCGGCTTCGATGCGATCCTCGAGCGCCGTCAGACGCAGGTCTTCGAGTCGAGCCGCATCGAACTGGGCGAAATCGTCGTAGGCGAAGTCCTCGAGCGCCGCGCCCCGCCACAGGTCCAGGGCCGAGCGGAGTACGTCCGCCGCCGCGGTGGGATCGTCTCGCAGGAGCTCGCTTCCCTGCTGCGCCAGCTCCTCGAACCGATGGGCGTCGATCTCGTCGGGGCCGACGACGAGGGAATAGCCGTGGTCGTGAGTGACCAGCACCGAGCTCTTGCCGTCTCCCTGCCGATCGGGGTCGAGGATCGACCGCAGACGCGAGATGTAGACCCAGAGGGTCGCCTCCTTGCCCGCTGGGTCGCGGGGCCAGAGACCCTCGAGGATCCGCTCGGTCGCGACGACACGATTCGCTTGGAGGAGCAGATTGGCGAGCAATGCGCGCTGCTGAGGTGTGCCGATGTCAATCGCTTCACCATCGTCGAGCACCTCGAGCGGCCCGAGGATCCGATAGTCCATTGTGGCCCCCTGTCGGAGACGACCCTGACGTTTGACGCCAGATGACACCTTCGACCTTAACGACCGCTGAATTGGCCTGCTGCAAGCAGTTGTTGGTGCCGCCCGCGCTTCTGACGCAAGCCGGCTGTGTGGTCAGCGAGCCGTTACGGGGGCGTTCAGGCCCGCTCGCCATGGTTCCAACGGGCTCGATCGGCGGGACCGAGCCCGAAGGGCGCCAACCCTGGTGCCGACAACCAAGAAAAGGGGAACAATCATGAGACGATCAATCGTCGCAATCGCATGCGCCGTCGCGCTCCTGTTCGCAGGTTTCTCCACGGCATCTGCGCAATCACCGGAGAGGGTGCATGTGTGGGATCAAGGCGGCGTCGACGTGTACGCACCGGACGGCGCCCGACTGATTCGCCAGACCAACGGCGTCGCGGCGTCGGTCACGATGCCGACCCCGGTGTCCGGCGAGTACCTCTACCCCAACGGGACCGAACCCGGCCACCCCGAGGTGTTCACCCTCTGGATGTTCGTGTTCAACCATCCCGAGAACTGCTCGGGGCTCTGTGGACCCGACGACATGACAAATCCGGAGGTCGAGTTCGGTGCCTACAACGTGGCCGGCCATGTCACAGCCGGCAACTCGATGACCCTCAGCGGACGAATCGGTGTCGGCGAAGCCGCGGGCGCTCCGCCAGGAATCACACCGCACGACCTGTCGAACCCGACCGGTGCGGTGGTCCACCTTGCGGTGACATCACACGGAGCTCTCGACCCGGCCACGCTGCCGACCGAGTTCCACACACCGACCGGCAACGGCGGGTGCGGATGCTGGTGGCTTGCATTCTTCGAGTGATTCCGCCCTTGGTGCCGGTCGGGTGCTCCGACCGGCACTGTGGCGCGAGACGGGACCAGTTCCAGAAGAAGTAGGGACGAGAGTAGGCATGCGTCCGCCGGATGTCGGGCCAACCGGCCACGATCCGCGGCGGCACGGGCCTCACGACGCTCCTCGACCGGTGGCCGCTGCTGAGTTGCGCATGTCCATCAAGAGCTCAACACAGGGTCACGCTCGTCGATCTGCACCGAACGCTCGAGGAAGCGCGGGTCGAGCTTCTCCAGGCCTCGAACCAAATCCGACGGTGGCGCAGCTTGCGCGGACGCGTCGGGGTGGAGCGCGGTCAGGCTGGCGCTGCGAGCCTCACGCGGTAGAGGATCCCGTCGGTGGTCACGTAGAGATCGAGTCCGTCGTCGCCTCCGAATGCGCAGTTGGTCGGCGACCCGAGCTGACCGAAGCCCGGGCTGGGAAGCGGGATCAATCCCCACTTCGTGCCGTCGGGAGCGAACACTTCGAGCCCAACGCCGATGCTCGACGAGAAGAGGTTGCCCACCTGATCGATGCACATCCCGTCGGGAAATCCCTCCATCGTTGCGAATTCGCTCGGTTCGCTCGATGTGCCATCGGGCGACCGAGTTCGAATGCTGGATTTGGACAGCGGCGACCCCTTGAGAAGTCAGCGGATCTACTGGAGCTGCCCGGTGATCACGTATGTCAGCACGTGGGAGACCTGCTCAGGCGTTTCTGCCACCGCAAATGCGGCTGCGTCGACCTCCTTGAGCGCGTGACGGTGCTCTTCGGGATGGAGGATGACGAGCGGCTTGCCGAGGGCCGCAGCAAAGCCGGCGTCGAACGCTGCGTTCCACTGTCGGTACTTCTCACCGAAACGCACGACGACGACATCGGCATCTTGGATCAGCGTGCGGGTTCTGATCGCATTGAGCTGCGCGCCCTTGCGGTCATGCCAGACCGGGTCCGTCTCACCGCCGAGGATCTTGGCGCCGCAGTCATCGGAGGCCTCGTGATTCGTGACAGGCGACGAGTACGCGACCGGCAAGCCTGCTTGCGCAGTCATCGACTGGATCTGCTCGCGCCAGTCGCTGTGGATCTCGCCCGACAGGTAGACGTTCCACGTCTTCGTCACATCGTCCTCCATGGCCAGGGGTAATCGACCCTACCGGGAGTCTGGGCCACCGTCTCTGCGTCGTGTGTCTCACGGGTCGTAGGCGATCATCTCGCGCAGCTCGGTTTCCGGATACCAGGCGCCGGCCGCCATGACGCCGCGGCGCTGTTCGTCGATATGGGCCACGTCTTCGAGCGGGTTGCCGCCAACCGGCAGGAGGTCGGCGCGCTTCCCCACCTCGGACCTCAGATGCCGCTGACTGGTCGATCTCGTCCCGTCGTACGCTTGATGGTGGTCCGGTCCGGCGGGACGTTTCGCCTGGTCAGGCTGCTTCGAGGTCCAGCCAGTCGGATCGGGTGGGGTGAGGTTCTGGGCAAGCTCGATTCTAGACCAACTCGAGTCGGATCCTGGCACCCAGCGTGTCGGCGAGGTGGGCAATGTCATTGGGATCGGATGTGAACACCAGGGTGTCCTCGGAACGGGCGAGCGTGCTGGCGGTCAAAGCGACGGATGCGTCGATGACGTCGGCGGTTCCGGCTTGTCCGCACAGCAAGCCAGCCGCGCGAGCCAATACGCCGTCGAGTGGGACCTCCTCGCAGTGACGCAGCGCTCGCGACAGCAGCGTTTGGCGTGTGCCATCGCGCCACGCTTGCGCTATCACGCCAGCGGGAACATAGACCAGCTTGCCCTCGTCGGCCGCGATTCGCAGCACGGCCCACATCTGTCGATCGTTGCGATCGAGTGCGATGAGTGCGCCGGCATCAAGGACGATCGCAGCGGTCACGTCTCGAGGCGAGCGCGGGCGGCGGCGAGTTCGTCTTCGGAGAATGGACCGTGCTCGGCTTCCCAAACGGCGAGGACGTCGCGCAGCCCGCGACTGGCGAGCCGGCGGCGCGCTGCGTCGGCCAGCCAGGCAGACAGGTTCTGGGCGTCCGCCTCAGCCGCTTCACGCACGGCTTCAGCCAGCTCAGCTTCTAGAGAGACGGTCACGCGTTCAACAGCCATGACCGGATCATACTTGTTCATACTCTTCTCAGCAACGGCCTCTGGGCCGAACGAGTGCGGGTACCCAAGCGGGGCCTCTGGCCTGGCACGACGGCCATCAGGCTCTGAGCAGGAGGTGAGGGCTCACGCAGCGGTCAGTGCAGCGCTCCAGGGGGTGGGGATGGATCAGTTATCCACAGCTGGTGACCGCTGGTGACCTTTGGTCACCGTTGTGACCATTGACCGGAAACCAGCAGGTCAGACTACTCGATCCGGATACCCGAGATGGCCCGGCTGATCACCAGCTGCTGGATCTGCTCGGTGCCTTCGAAGATGTCGTGGGTCTCTCCGAGACTTGTCCACTGGTGACCGTTGCGACTCGTTTCTGCCCTCT
>CAMYIK010000074.1 GCA_947258365.1 uncultured Thermoleophilia bacterium
GCTTCCAACTGATCTCAAGGACGACGTCACCGAGACGTTGGCGATCGTCGAGGAGGCGAACGAAAACAACCAGGGCTTCGTCCTGACCGAAAGCGGTCAACAGACCCTTGACCACGACTTCAACGAGCAGGCCGAGAAAGACCTCGTGAAGGGCGAGACCATCGGCGTCTCGGTCGCCTTGATCATCTTGCTGATCGTGTTCGGCGCGCTGGTGGCCTCGCTGCTGCCGATCATCCTCGCGGTGATTTCGATCATCGTCGCGCTTGGCATCGTATCGCTGCTGGGACTCGGCTTCGAGTTCTCCTTCTTCGTGCAGAACCTGATCACGATGATGGGGCTCGCCGTCGGTATCGACTACTCGCTGTTCATCGTTTCCCGATTCCGCGAGGAGCGTGAGCTCGGGAAGGAAAAGATCGCCGCCATCGAAGCGGCGGGCGCGACCTCGAGCAAGGCCGTGCTCTTCTCGGGCATCACCGTGGTGATTTCGCTCGCCGGACTCGTGCTGGTGCCGAACACGATCTTCATCAGCCTCGGTGTGGGCGCCATCATCGTGGTGCTGATCGCCGTCCTTCAGGCGCTGACGTTGCTGCCGGCGCTGCTCAGCAAGCTCGGCGACAACATCAACCGGATCAAGATTCCCATCGTCAAGAGCCGCGTCGGCCAGGACGCCGCGATGAACGGGTTCTTCCCGTCCGTGGCGCGCAGGGTTATGAAGCGGCCCGGAACCTACCTCGCGGGAGCGGTGATCATCCTGCTCATCGCCGCGACGCCGCTGCTTGGCATCAAGACCGGCTTCACCGGTGTCTCCGCGCTGCCGGACAGCTTCGCCAGCAAGGAGGGCTTCAACGTCCTTCAGGAGGAGTTTGACGCCGGCCAGAGCAGCCCGGCGCAGGTCGTCATCGAAGGTGATGCCGGCGATGCGCAGATCGGCACCGCCATCGAGACCGTGCGCTCGTACATCGCCCAGCAGGACGCCTTCGGTGCGGCGAGTCCGGCAGCGGTGAGTGACGACGGCACGGTGAGCCTCGTTCAGGCGCCGTTGGCATTCGACCCGCAGGCACCTGAGGCCCGCGATGCCGTCGCGGCGCTCCGGGACGAGGTCGATGCCGCTTTCGAAGGCACGGGGGTGAACGTCTTGGTCGCCGGCCAATCGGCTGAGGACCTGGACTTCATCGACCAGCTCAGCACGTTCACGATTCCGGTCATCGGGTTGGTGCTGCTGATCAGCTTCGTTCTCCTGCTGTTGGCGTTCCGCTCGATCGTGATCGCCGCGATCTCGATCGTCGTGACGCTACTCGCAGTAGGCGCGGCCTATGGCCTGTTGGTGCTGGTCATCCAGGAGGGCTTCCTGATCGATCTGTTCGGCTTTACCCAAGTCGACAACATCGAACCGTGGATACCGTTGTTCCTTTTCGCCTTGCTGTTCGGCCTCTCGATGGACTACCAGGTGTTCCTGGTAAGCCGTATCCAAGAGCGCTATACGCAGACCCACGACAACCGCGACGCGGTGGCGTGGAGCGTCGGAACCACGGCGCGACTGATCACCGGAGCCGCGCTGATCATGGTGGCGGTGTTCGCCGGTTTCGCGCTTGGCGAACTGGCACCGCTACAGCAGTTCGGCTTTGGCCTCGCACTCGCGATCGCCATCGACGCGCTCATCGTCCGAACCATCCTGGTTCCGGCGCTGATGACACTGCTGGACAGGTGGAACTGGTACCTGCCGAGTTGGCTTGAGTGGATGCCCGACATCAAGATCGAGGGCGAGCCACTGGAGTCACCGGAGAAGGTCGGGGTCAGCAAGTAGACCCACGACCCAGAGGAAATGAAGCAACGGCCCGGGCATCACGCTCGGGCCGTTGTCGTTTCCGAGCTAGTCCACCTGAGGCCCGTCGCCGTGAATGTCGCGGAGAGTGTCCGCCCGCAGCCCGAGGCGTAACGATTCGAGAGGCAGAACTTCATCGGGAGGAATGTTCCCCAGGTTGACGTTGGTGCCGAGGGTTTGAATGAACCAGACCTGCTGCGCCTTCTGCGGTGCCTCAAAGATCAGCTTTGACGGATCGACCGCCGTCACGATCTCTTCGATCAGGCCCATGCGCACTTCCCCGTCGCCGCGGAAGATGCCCGCGGTGCCGCTCTCTCGTGCTTCGGTGATGACCTTCCAGGAGCCGGCGTCGAGTTCTTGCTCGATGCTGGTGACCCAGCGGCTCGGCGCAATGACGACTTCGTTGTCCTTGGACCCGACCTCGCTGAGCACGGTGAAGTCCGAGGACATCTTTCGGATCCATTCGAGCTTCGTCTCGGTGGGGATCTCGACGATTCCATCGGAGATCTCCACGTAGCCGAGCCCCAGCGAGGAGATGAACCCCCGCCATTCCTCGAGGCGCCCCTGCAAGAGGCAGGTCTCGAAGAAGGTGCCGCCCAGAACGACCTCGGCCCCCGCATCGCGGTACAGGGCGAGCTTCTCCTTGAGGTTCCCCGTGATGTAGGAGGAACCCCAACCGAGCTTGACGATGTCGACGAATTCGCCAGCGATCTCCAGCATGCCTTCTGCCTGGGCGAGGGTCAGACCCTTGTCGATCACGTGGGTCAGTCCCGTCTGACGCGGCCGCTCGGGACGCTCGGGCAAGGAAAGGAAACCCGCGTTGCGCTCCATGCTCATCGTGAGGCCTCCGCGGCTGACCGGCCGGCGATGCGGCCGAATACGACGGTGTCGAGGAGAGAGTTCCCCATCAGGCGGTTCGTGCCGTGCACGCCGCCGGTGATCTCGCCGGCGGCGAAGATCCCGGGAAGACTCGTTGACGCATTGATGTCGATGAGAAGGCCTCCATTGCGGTAGTGCAGCACCGGATAGACCAGCACGCGTTCGGCGGTGATATCGACTCCGGCCTTGCCGTAGCGCCCGTGAACGTATGCCAGTCTGTCAGCCGTGAAGCCGGCGCCATGCTCACGATCAATGGCGGCGGTATCCAGCCAGACACCCTGCTGGCCGTTGGGCGCGGCAACACCACGCCCCTCATCGACCACATCGATGATCGCCTGAGCCACGACGTCACGCGGAGCCAGCTCGTCGACGAAACGATCGCCAGAGGCGTCGTGCAGGGTCGCGCCGTAGCTTCGGGTCGTCTCAGGTAGCGCGTAGCCGGAGAGGGGTTCTGGCCACACCGAGCCGGTCGGGTGACGCTGCCAGCTGTCGAGGTGTTCGGCTTTGGCGCCGAGCTCGATCGCCGACCGCAGGACCTCGGGAGTGGCGTCGGGATGGTTCGTGCTGCCCACCCCAAGGGCGTCGGCCTCGCCCCTCAGGCCGCCACCAGCCGCGAGAACAACAGATCGCGCCAGCACGTGCCGTGGCGCGTTCGCGCCCTTGGTTTGAATCGCCGCGAGCCAGTCCTCCCCCTCAGGCTCCAGCGATTGGAGCGATGAGGACTCCCAGACATCCGCACTGGATGCCCGTACCGCTGCGCGCAGGGCCTGCACCATCTCGGCGCCCGTGCGCTCCCCGGCCTGCAGGAGTCGCGGCCTACTGGCACCGCCACAGCGAAGAATCCGCAGCTGCCCCTCGTCGCGGCTGAAGTCCACGCCGACTCGGTCCAGCCACTCGATGGCCTCCGGGCCGGCCTCGGTGAGAGTGCGAACCAACTCCGGTCGGCCGTCGTCGTGCCCGGCGGCGAAGGTGTCCTCGAAGTGAGACTCGGTCGTGTCGTCCTCACCGATAGCCGCCTGGATGCCACCTTGAGCCCGGCTGGTGTTCGAAGCGCCGAGCTTGGACTTGGTCACGACAATAGTCGCCGCACCGGCCTCGGTGGCGCTGACGGTGGCGCACATCCCAGCCCCGCCGGAGCCGATCACCAGGACGTCGCATGTCTTCTCGGCCTGAGCCACCGCGGGAGAGTAGCGACGCTGGCCACCGTGTCGAGGTCGATCGAACCCTCTGCCGTGATCCGCCTAGGCGTCGTCCTTCGTGACATCCAGCCGGTCTCGGGCAAATTCCAAGAAGGCGGAGCTCGCTCGGCTCAGCGTGCGGCCGTCTCGCCACACCGCGTGGAAGTCTCGGGTCAGTGGTGGGTCGACGATGTCGACAGCGGCGAGAGCGCCCTGTTCGACCTCTCGTCCGATCGCCGAGCGGGAGATCACGGTCACGCCCAAGCCGTCAAGCGCTGCCGCCTTGACCGACTGCTGAAGACCCATCTCCATGGCGACCGAGTGTGATGCCCGAGGCGATCCCAGCTTCGTCAGCGCATCCTCGACCACCGCGCGAACGCCTGAGCCTTGCTGCTGGACGAGCATGGGAATGTCGGCCAGCTCCTGGACCTTCACGCTCTTGCGAGAGGCGAGGGGATGATCAGGCGGGGCGGCAAGCACCAGCTCGTCGGTGATGACTGCCTCGAATACGAGACCTCGTTGAGCCCGTGCGGCGCCGACGAACCCGACTTCCACCTGCCCTTCGAGCACCCGCTCGCAGACCGCTTGAGTGTCATGCACCTCAAGCGCGAGCTGCACGTCCGGGTAGAGCGCCGAGAACTCGGCGCAAAGGCGCGGCAGCAATAGCTCCCCCGGGCCGGTCGAGGACCCAATGGCCAGACGTCCCGAGATCTCCTCGCTGATGTTCGCGAGGTCGTGCTGAAGACGATCCTGCACCTCGAGCATCCGGATCGCCGCCTCGTAGACGACCTCCCCAGCCGGGGTCATCTCGACGGAGCGGCCGCCCCGGTCGAGGAGGCGCTGGCCAAGACGAGTCTCCAGCGTGCGGATCTGATTGGACACGGCCGGCTGGCTCAGGCCCAACTCGTGCGCGGCACGAGAGAAAGAGCCGCGGTCGGCGACGATCCGAAACGTCAACAAGTGGCCAAGATCCACGGTCAGTGATCCTACTTGGGCACCGAATTCGCTCACCCGGCTACTATCGACGCCCAGAAGCGTGAAGGGACATGCAATGAGTTACACCGAGGATTCGGTGATTTTCCTCCCGGTTTTGCCGCTCGACGACGCCGTCGTGCTGCCCGGGATGAACGTGACGCTGCCGATCACGAACGCGGAAGAGGAAGAGGCAATCGACCATGCCGGCGAGGGCCGGCTCGTGCTGGTTCCTCGCATCGAGGGCGAGTTCGCGAGCTACGGCACCGTCGCTGACATCGACGGCGACATGACGCTGCCGGGCGGCATGCGCGGCGTCTCACTGAAGGCACTGCACCGCGGCAAGCTGGGCCCCGCCGAGTCCTCGCCGAGCGGAAGCCTGAGAGTAGGCGTATGGGAGCAGCCGGACCCCGAAGAGGTCCCCGAGCGTGCCCATGAGCTGGCGCGCGAATACCGCGCGGTCGTGGAAGAGGTCGCCGATCAGCGCGACGAGGCTCCTCGGGTCGCCCGTTTCCTCAGTGGCATCACCCATCCGGGCAAGCTCGCCGACACCAGCGGATATGCGCCCGAGATCCCCATCGAGACCAAGATCGAGATCTTGGAGACCGTCGATGTGCTGGAGCGCCTGGAGAAGGCTCTCGAGGCGCAACGCAATCGGCTTGCCGACGCGTCGCTTCGCCGTCGCATCCGGGATGACGTCAACGACGGCATGGAATCCGCTCAGCGCGAGTTCCTCCTTCGCCGCCAGATGGAAGCGATCCAAAAGGAACTTGGCGAAGACGGCGACAGCGAGGACTGGCGCACCAGGATCGCCAAGGCGGAAATGCCCGACGACGCACAGAAAGAGGCCGAGCGCGAGTTGGCTCGCCTCGAGCGCAATCCGGACGGCCCAGAGGCGGGAAACATCCGGACCTACCTCGAGTGGATGGTCGCTCTGCCATGGAGCGTCGCCTCGGAGGACAACCTCGACATCAGCGGCGCCCGTGAGGTGCTGGATGAGGATCACGCCGGCCTGGAGAAGGTCAAAGAGCGCGTACTCGAGTACCTGGCCGTGCGAAAGCTGCGACGCGAGCGAGAGATGGACGACGCCACCACCGGCGTCATCCTCACCCTGGTCGGGCCACCCGGTACCGGCAAGACATCGCTCGGCAAGTCGGTGGCGCGTGCATTGGGCCGCGAGTTCTCACGGATGAGCCTCGGTGGCATCCGTGACGAGGCAGAAATCCGTGGTCACCGACGCACATACGTCGGCGCCCTGCCAGGGCGCCTCGTGCGGGCGCTGCGCGACGCCGGGACGCGGAATCCGGTGATCATGCTGGACGAGATCGACAAGGTCGGCGCCGACTGGCGCGGCGACCCGAGCTCCGCGCTGCTCGAGGTGCTCGACCCTGCCCAAAACGACAGCTTCCGCGACCACTACTTGGACGTCGAGCTGGATCTGTCTGAGGTGCTCTTCATCGCCACGGCGAACGTCGTCGACACCATCCCCGCTCCGCTGTTGGACCGGATGGAGGTCATCAGCCTCGACGGCTACACCGAGCTCGAGAAGGCCGAGATCGCGAAGGGATACCTGATCCCCCGCCAGATCGAGACCAACGGCCTCCGAGAAGACGAACTCCAAGTCACCGACGAAGCGCTCGCCCGAATCATTCGCGACTACACACGGGAAGCCGGCGTACGGAACCTGGAACGGGAGCTTGGCACCGTGGCCCGAAAAAGCGCGGTGAAGATCACCGAGGACGCCAAGACGCCCATCGTCGTCGACCCCGATGCTCTGAAAGACCTACTGGGTCGAGAGAAGTTCCACGACGAGGCCGCCGAGCGCACCGCCAATCCCGGCGTCGCGACCGGCCTTGCCGTCACCGGCGTCGGCGGCGACGTGCTGTTCGTCGAGGCAAGCACTGTCAGCAGCAAGAGCGACGAGATGACCATGACCGGTCAGCTCGGTGACGTGATGCGCGAGTCCGGTCGAATCGCCCTCACCTGGGTGCGATCAAACGGCGCGAAGTTCGGCATCGACGAGGCCGCGAGTGGCCAGGGAGTTCACCTCCACGTCCCGGCGGGGGCGGTGCCCAAGGACGGGCCGTCCGCTGGCGTGACCATGACGATTGCGTTGACGTCGCTCTTCTCCGGCCGCTCGGTTCGACCGACTGTGGGAATGACCGGCGAGGTGACACTGCAGGGTCGGGTGCTGCCCGTGGGTGGCATCAAGCAAAAGGTGCTTGCCGCCCATCGCGCCGGACTCACGGAGGTGATCATTCCCGAGCGAAATCGCGGAGACCTCGAGGACGTGCCGGAGGAGGTGCGTGAGCAACTCACGTTCCACCCGGTCCTGACCGTCAAAGAGGCGCTGGACATCGCCCTGGAACCCGCAGCCGCGCCGGTGGCCGCAGGCTAGAGCGTCGGCACGACGCGACGGGGATCCCCGTCGCAACGCCCCCGATGGGTGAAGGAAAACCGACGAGAGTCACCGAAACGCCCGCATAGCGGTTCGAGTCGTAGACTCGCCTCACGACCATTCTTCGGTCCGTTCTTATTCCTCTTCCCATCGGAGAAAGCACATGTCCGTCTCTGGTCCATTGCATCCCGCAATGCTCGACCTCGACGCGCCCGAGAAGATCGCCCGCTGGCGTCCTCTCGTGCAGTGGATCCTCGCGATCCCCCATCTGATCGTCGCGTCGATCCTCGGGTACGTCGTCTACGTCATCTGGATCATCTCGTTCTTCGCCGTGCTGTTCGTCCGTCATGTTCCCGAGGGGCTGCACAACTTCCAGGTGATGGTGCAGCGATACTCATGGCGCGCGTACAGCTATGCCGCCTTCATGCATGACAAGTACCCGCCGTTCGACTTCTCGATGCGGGCCGACGATCCCGGCGATATGCCACCGACGGCGAGCCTCCTCCACGAGAAGCAGCTCAACCGTTGGCTGCCACTCATCAAGTGGCTTCTGATCATTCCCCACCTGATCGTGCTCATGGTGCTGTGGCTCGTCGGGTTCATCGTGATCGTCATCGCGTTCTTCGCGGTGCTCATCACCGGTCGCTTTCCGAGCGGCATGCGCGACTTCCTGGTGGGCATCGCTCGCTGGGGTTGGCGAGTGACCTCGTACACGTACTTCCTCGAGGACAAGTACCCGCCCTTCAGCCTGTCGCGATAGGGAGCCTCTTAGCCCTGCCGGAGCACCGCTCCGGCAGGCAGGCGCTCTCATGAACACCGGAAGGCCATGGCGCGGGCGGGCGATTGTCCGGCAGCAACCGCGCATGTAGCCTCGCGCCAGTGGATGGATTTGCCGTAGACACGTCGAGCGTCGGGTTCTTCCTGCAGGCGGCCATCGCCATGCTCGTCATCACCGCCCCCCCCTGACCCGGGGAAGATCCTCCTCTTCAATAGCCAGCTGAAGGACGACACACGGGCCGCACGAAATGCCGGCGCTCTGCGGCTGGCCCTTATGTGCTTTGGGATCCTGGCCGGCGCGGCCCTCATCGGTCGCGAGCTGATCGAGCTGCTCGGTATCAACCTCGGCGCCTTCGGAGTGGCGGGGGGGATCGTGGTCGCCGGAATGGGCTTCGAGATGCTCTACGGAGGGAAGCCCAGCAAGGCGCAAGGCGGCGCGCCCGAGGAACCGGACGATGAGAGCGGGCTGCTCGTTCCCCTCGCGATACCGCTCATCGCCGGCCCCGGAGCGATCACCACGATGATCACCATCACATCGGCCGACGACACCGGCGTCGCCTTGATGGCCGGTGTCGCCGCCGCCGCCGCCGTATTGGTCTACGTCTCCTTCGCCTGGCTTGGCGGGCTGATCTCCAAGGCCTCTGACAAGACCCTCTCCGTTGCACTCCGAATCGGAGGGCTGCTGCTCGCCACCATCGGCATTCAGCTGTTGATGGGCGGCATCGCGGACTTCTACGAGATCAAGCTCGGCTAGGTCCCGCGGCCCTGAGTCGCGTCGATGCCCTCTGCTCTGGCCGCAGAGCGGGCGCCCGCCAGATCACGATGGGCGGTCGGGCCCAGTTTCGCCCAGAGCCCACTCCCCTCGAGAAGCCGCAGCACGCGGGCGTTGGGAGCCGCCAAATGCACCGTGATGCCACCGTCGGCGTAGTCATCGACCAGGTCGTCAAGTGCCCGATCGGCGGAGACGTCGGCGTAGGTGGTCTTCGAGAGGTCGACGACCACCGCGCGAAGCGTGCCGGGGCCCCGGTCCTTGACGATGCGGGCGAGCGCTTGGCGCAGGCCGCGATGATTCGCGAACGTCAGAGGGCCATCGATGCGCACGACCGCAACCGAGGCCGGGAGATCGCCGGACGTATCGACGACGCGCGATCGTAGCCCCGCCACTCCGAGAACGCCGAGCGATACGGCGACGGCGGCGACCAGCCCGATCTCGACGCCCAGCGCCAGGGTGAGCGCAAAAGCCAGAGCCAGCATGAGGAAGTCGCGTCGATAGAGCCGCCAGGTCCGCCGGATTTCGGCGACGTCGACGAGGGCGGCCACGGCCACGATGATGATCGCCGCGAGTGCGGCCGCCGGCAGCGACTCCAATAGCGGCGTGAACACGAGGATCACCAGCAGAACCATTGCCGCCGCCACGAGGCCTGACATGGGGGTGCGCGCGCCGGCCTCAACGTTCGCAGCGGTGCGCGAGAACGAGCCGGAAACCGGATAACCGCCGACGATGCCTGCCGCCGCGTTGGATACGCCCACCGCGACCATCTCCTGATTGGGGCGCAGCCGGTAGTCGAGCCGCTGGGCGTAGGTCTTCGCGATGGCGATCGATTCGAGGTAGCCGACGAGAGTGATCACCACCGCCGCAGGAAGCAGTTCGATCGCAAGGCCGGCCGTCAGGCCGTCGAGCGCGGGCTGGGGCAGACCGCTGGGGATCTCGCCCACGACATCGACGCCGTGATCATCGAGCGACGCTAACGAAACGACCAGCGTGGCCCCTACCGCGACCAGGAGGGGACCGGGAATGACCCGCCCGTACCGCTTCCAGATCACCAGCACGACAAGCGCGACGACGCCGAGTAGAAGCGTTGTGCCGTCGAGGGTCGAGAGGTTGGTGAGGAACTGCTCCAAGATCTCCCCGAAGTTCTCTGCGCGCTCGGCGTCGACTCCGGTCAGGTTCCGGAGCTGACTCGCCGCGATGATCACGGCGGCCGCCGCGACGAAGCCAACCAGCACCGGCCGCGAGATGTAGTTGACGAGGAAACCCAGGCGCGCGAACCCCAGCACCACGTGAATGGCGGCGACCAGTAGCGCCAGCAGCGCCGCCGTTTCGAGTTCCTTGCCAGGCGGCGAGCTGTTGGAAAGCGCGGTGAGCGTCAGCAGCGAAACCAGTGCCACGGGTCCGACGCTCAGATGAAGCGAGGTACCCATGACGGCGTACACCGCAACGGGCAACGTAGCGGCATAGAGCCCAGCTTCCGGTGGCAGCCCGGCCAGCAAGGCGTACGCCATCGCCTGGGGCACCACGATCGCGGCCATTGTGAGGCCCGCGAGCAGGTCGGCCCGCAGGTTGCCTTTGGCGTACGGGCGCGCCCAATCGAGCAACCGCACGCCACTCGGCATGAGGCTCACAGGCAGACCCCGGTTCCACGTGTCCGGCGCGGCGGCATGGTCGCGCAGACTAGCCCCCGGGCCCGCCGGGGGGACGGGCCCGAGAGTTCTACGAGTGCCGGCTGATCGAGGCGTCCCTCGTCTGGGTGGGCATCTCTTCCCGGCGGCGGCCGGTGAGGTGCTCGCCGTCATGGCCGCAGTAACAGCGATAATGCACTTCGATTCCGAGAGGCGTCTGGCGCAGACCTCGGATCGCACGGGTGCTCAACAAGACGCGGCGTGCGATACGCCCGTCTTGGCCCGGATCGCCGCGCGATTCGGTGTGAACACCCTGCCCGGCCCTGTGATGGCCTCCGACGAGGATGCCCTCACCGATTGGCTCCGGGTTCCCTTCGTGCTCGACGGACCGACACTACGGCGCGCCGTCAGCCGGCTGTCCCAGGCATGGCGCACCCATAGCGGCGAGGATCTGACCCGCCAGGTCCAGCAACCCGTGGTCTGCGTTTAGCTCACGTTCGCCGGGGCATCAGCGAACCCACACGTGGCCGTCGCAACGACGGTCACGGGGCGTGAGTCTGCGCTGACCACCCCGACCGCCCACTGGGCGGTGCCGGGGTTGGACATACCGGCGGTGGCCATCACCTTCGCGTCCGCGGGCTCGACGGTGAGCGCTCCACCCTCAGCCACCTTGCCTTCTGGACAGGTCGCGATGAGGGTCGTCACGGCCTCGGGCTCGACGACGGCGGTGGAAACCGCCTCGGCGCCGGTCTCATTCGGATCGCCACCGGCGATGCCTTGGGTTACTGCGATCAGCAGGACTGCCGCCAAGGTTACGACGGTCAGTCCAACGGTGAGCGCGTCTCGACGGGAGAGTCGGC
>CAMYIK010000075.1 GCA_947258365.1 uncultured Thermoleophilia bacterium
TAGACCCGCGTCTTTAGTCCAAGTCGTGAGGCGCCGAAAACTGAACGTAGGTGGCCGACCTAGCCACACCCGCTCGCGAATTGAGGTCTCTCTAGTGCTCAGAAGCGTCAACGTTGGCAACCGGTCGCTCAGTGACTACCACAGCATCATTTCCCGTGAGCTGATGAGTGAGATCCGTGAGCTTGCCGAGAAGCTCAAGGGCAAGCGGGTTTGCCACATCAGCGCCACGAGCTTCGGCGGCGGCGTAGCGGAGATCATGTATTGCCTGGTCCCCCTGATGAACGATGTCGGTCTCGAGGCCGACTGGCTGGTGATGTTCGGCCAAGACGAATTCTTCAACGTCACGAAGGCCATGCACAACACGCTTCAGGGCGACCCCCGAGAGATTACCGTCGACGAGAAGGCGATTTACGAGCGCTACAACGTGCTGAACGCCGGCGGGCTCACCGGCGAGTACGACTACGTCATCATCCACGACCCGCAGCCGGCCGCGATGAAGGCTCACTCCCAGCTGAACGGTGACGCGAAGTGGATCTGGCGCTGCCATATCGACGTTTCGACGCCGAATCCGGACGTGCTCGATTGGGTGATGTCCTACGTCGAGGACTACGACCTATCCGTGTTCCACATGGCCGAATACATCCCGCCGGGCAATCGCGCCCCCGACCCGGTGATCATGCCGCCGGCGATCGACGCGCTCGCGCCGAAGAACATGGCGCTCTCGGCCGAAGATGCCGAGTACATCGTGAATCAGTTCGGCCTCGACACCGAGAAGCCGATGCTCCTCCAGGTCTCGCGATTCGATCCCTGGAAGGACCCGCTGGGCGTGATCGACGCCTATCGCATCGTCAAGAAGAAGTACCCCGACGTACAACTGGCGCTGATCGGGTCCATGGCGACCGATGACCCCGAAGGCGTGGAGTACTACCAACGCACCGTCGACCATGCGGCCGGCGACACCGATGTCTACATCCTTTCGAACCTCGACAATGTGGGCGGCGTGGAGGTCAACGCGTTCCAAACCCACGCAGACGTCGTGCTGCAGAAGTCCATCAAGGAGGGCTTCGGTCTCACCGTGACCGAGTCGCTTTGGAAGGGCCGCCCGACCGTCGCCGGCAATGTCGGAGGTATCCCGCTCCAGATTCTCGATGGTGAGACCGGATACCTGGTGTCCTCCTCGGAGGAGGCCGCGGCACGGATCCTCGACATCCTTGACGACCCTGAGGCCGCGAAGGCCATGGCCCGCAGAGGCAAGCAGCACGTACGACACGACTTCCTGACGCCACGGCTGCTGCGCGACTGGCTGGGGATCTTCGACCGACTGTCATAACCTGAGGGCGATGCCGCCCCTCATACTGGTTTCCAACCGCGGGCCGGTCACCTATCGCAGCGGCGAGACCGGCCTGGTCGCCGAACGGGGTGGCGGTGGGCTCGTATCGGCCCTTTCCGGGCTGGCCGAGCACACCGACGCGCTCTGGATCTCGGCGGCGATCTCGGAGCAGGACGCCGAGGTCGCCGCGGCGGCCGGCGGCGGCGCGTTTACCCTGCCGGCCTCGGAAAACGCCGATCGCGGGCGCTTCGTGGTGGTCGACCCGGCCGCCTACGACCGCTACTACAACGTCATCGCGAACCCCGTGCTGTGGTTCATCCAGCACTACCTCTGGGACCTCTCCAACCACCCGGATATTCGCCCCGAGGAGTTGGCGGCGTGGGCAGACGGCTACGTGGTCGTCAACGAAGCCTTCGCGGACGCCGTGATCGCTGAGCTCGACCACACGCCGGACGCGGTCGTGATGATGCACGACTATCACCTGTACGTCGCTCCCGAGCGAGTCCGAGAGGCGCACCCCGAGGCCTTCGTGCACTTCTTCGTGCACATCCCCTGGAGCCAGCCCGACTACTGGCGCGTACTGCCGCCTCACATCCGCGAGCACATTCTGCGCGGACTACTCGCGTGCGACGTGGTGGCCTTCCACACGCGCCGGTATGCCCGCAACTTCCTCATGTGCTGCGAGGACCTGCTCGAGATCGAGGTCGACCACGCCCGCAGTGAGGTGCAGTGGGCGGGTCGGACGGTCTGGGTCCGTAGCTACCCGATCTCCGTCAACGCACCGAATTTTGAACGCCTGGCCGCCAGCGAAGAGGTGCGCGCGGAGGAAGCTCCCATCCTGAGGCGACGCAGGGCCCACCTCGTGGTGAGGGTCGACCGGGCGGATCTCTCGAAGAACATCCTCCGTGGGTTCAAGGCGTACGACCTTTTCTTGGAGCAGTACCCCGAGTATCTGGAGCAGATCACCTTCGTCGCGTTCCTCCAGCCCACTCGGCAGGACGTGGTGGAGTACGCGACCTACCTCGAGAAGATCCGCCAGCGAGTGAGCTTCATCAACACCAAGCACGGCAACACCGACTGGATGCCGATCGAACTGCGTATCGAGAGCAACCTGGCGCGCGCCGTTGCCCTCTACAAGCACTACGACGTCCTGATGGTGAACGCGATCTTCGACGGCATGAACCTCGTGGCCAAGGAGGCGCCGCTGGTCAACGAGCGCCACGGCGTGGTGATTCTCAGTGAGAACGTCGGCGCCCACGAGGAGCTGGGCTCATTCGCACTCTCGATCAACCCGTTCGACGTCGGCGCGCAGGCTGAGGCGTTGCACACCGCGCTGTCCATGCCGACCGATGAGAGGCGCGTGCGCAGCGAGCAGATGCAGCGCGTAGTGCGCGAGAACGACATCGTGAAGTGGCTCGACGCTCAACAGACGGACATCGCGGCCAAGCGCATGGCGGACGGCAAAGCGTGAGCGACGAACCACTCACCCATCTCACGGCGCGGGGTGAGGCCCACATGGTCGATGTGGCCGCCAAACCTCCCGTGCGGCGACGGGCCGTCGCCTCGGGCCGGGTGCTCGCCCAACCCGGCACTGTGGCGGCGATGGTCGAGGGCACCACGCCGAAGGGCGACGTCGCCGCGCTGGCGCGAGTCGCCGGGATCATGGCCGCGAAGCGGACCGCCGAGCTGATCCCGCTGTGCCACCCGCTGCCGCTCGAGAAGGTAGACGTGGAGATCGAAGCGGCAGCTGAGCAGGGCTGGGTGAGGATCACGGCGGAGGTCGTGACCACCGCGAAGACGGGAGTGGAGATGGAGGCCCTCACCGCCGTGTCGGGAGCTGCCCTCACGATCTACGACATGCTCAAGGGCATCGACAAGGGTCTGGTCATCGACCAGATCACCTTGGTCGAGAAGACGAAGGGCTGAGCGCAACCTCCACGCGACCGCGCCGGGCGCCGGCTCGGCTAGCGTACGGTCGGTGAGCGACGTGCCCCGGCTCGAGATCTCCGCCCTTGGACCGGTTCGCCCGCCGGCTGAGGCGGTTCTGGCTGCGGCTGTTCGCCGGGAGGCTCAGGGGTTCGACGCCGTGTGGTGGGCGGATCACCTTCTTCACTGGTTTCCTGACGCGATCTGGACTCCGGACTTGGTGCCGATGGCCGAGCGTCAACCCAGTCCCCATGTCTGGATGGACCCATTCCCGATGATCGCCGCGGCCGCTCAGCGGACCTCGACGATTCGGCTGGGAGTAGGAGTCACGGACCTGGCCCGCAATCACCCCGCACAGCTCGCGCGGGCGGCGCTGAGCCTCGACCACCTCACCGAGGGTCGATTCGTCCTGGGCATCGGGTCCGGTGAGAGCCTGAACCTGACCCCGTATGGGCTTCCGGCCGATCGGCCGGTCTCCCGGCTCGAGGAGGGCGTCGAGATCGTTCGGAGCTTCTTCTCCGACCCCGGCCCGATGGACTTCGAGGGCGATCACTTCCGACTGTCCGGCGCGTCGATCGGTCTGCGTCCGTTCGGAGCTGCGCCACCAGCGATCTGGATCGCCGCCCACCGCCCGCGCGGTCTTCGCCTTGTCGGACGCGCTGCCGATGGGTGGCTGCCGTTCGCGCGGACGCCCGAGCTCTATGCCGACATGCTCGCGCAGGTGCGGACGGCCGCGTCGCAGGCGGGTCGCGACCCTGACGCGATCGCCCCCGGGCTCTACGCCAGAATCGTCATCGCCGAGAGCGATGAGGAGGCGACCACGGCCATCGACGCCTCCTTCCTGATGCGGTTCATCGCCCTCACTCTCCCCGACGAGACTTTTCAGGCCAACGGCGCAGAGCATCCGCTCGGCGCGGGGGCCTTCGGACTGACCACGTTCCTGCCAACCGAACTCGACCGCGACGCGGCGCTACGCCTTGCCGACGCAGTGCCGGTCCCCGTGATGCGCGATGCCGCCTTGCACGGCACGCCCGATGAGATCGCCGCGCAACTGGCACGATTCGTCGACGCGGGCGCGCGCCATATCCAGCTCACCAACCTGACCCCACTTGTCGCGCCGAAGATGGCCGCTCAGAGTGAGGAGATGATGGGCGACGCAATCTCCGCCCTGCGGGCCCTGGAGTTGACCAACTGAGAACACTCACCTTCTCCACGATCGCCTGCCTCATCGGTGCGAGCGTCGCGTCCGGGGCACCGGCACCGACCGTAGCTCTCCAAGAGCGACCCGCGCTCGCGCTCTCAGGCAACACCGTCGTAATCGGAGAGTCAGGGCCGGTGAAGTTGCCGACCTTCACCTACTACCGCGCGCGGATCTCGACGGTTCGCCTCAGCCGCAATCGGCTGGGTTTCGCGGGCAGGCCAGAGCGCAAGATCATCATTCGCACCTCGATAGGACCCGTCGCAACGGCGAAGCTCGCGATCAACGACGAGGGCGCCATCCTCGCCGCGGCCAACGGCCGCGGCTTTGCCGGACCGGTCGTGTGGTGTTGCACACCCGAGGGGGAGGAGCGGGTGGTCTATTCCGACGGAAGAACCGGCGCGGGCCGACCGATCTCGCTGGCGTTTCAGGGCTCGACCGCCCGAGCCCTCGTGGGTGGTGGCGCGAACCTCTCGATCCTCGAGCGCGATCCTCAGGGCACCGTCCACCGCGAGGATTTCCGAGCGGCGGCGGCGCCCCCGTACGTGATCGGGCGGACGCGGATGGCGTCCATCATCAGTCCGGGGTCGGCGACCGTGCCGACCGACACGATTTCCGCGCGCAACAGCCCGGTGCTGCTGCCTGCGCGCCTCTTTCCCGGCCCTGGTCCCAGCGGTCGGATCACGAATCTGTGGATGGACGGCGACACGGTGATCGCCCAAGTACGCCGGGCGGCGCGGTGGGAGATCTATCGCTACACGGCCCCAAAGAGTCGCCGACTCCTTCTTCGCGCCTCGCAGCGGCCACGCGCCGTCGCGGTCGGTGGCGGAGCGGTGGCGGTGGCCGTGGGCCGCACCATCTGGAGTGCTCGAGGAGGTAAGCGGCTCAAGAAGGGGCCGCGCGCCACCTCGGTGGTCGCGGCGCTCGCGGTGGATGGCACGCGTATGGCGTGGTTCGAGCGCCGCGGCCGAGGGGCAGACGCAGCGCTGCGTCTGCGCATGGGGAGGGTGAGGTAGTGAAGCGCTCAGTCGCCCTGATCGCGCTCGTCCTTGCGATCATCGTTTCCGCGCCCGCGAACGCCGCAGTGGTGGCGCTGCACGACGACGGCATCACGAACTTCACCGGTCAGCGCCTCGAGCAGCGCCTCGACCTGCTCGCGGGGACCAACACGAAGGTGACCCGCGTCGACGTACTGTGGCGCCGCATCGCTCCGACCCGGCCGTCGAATCCGCGCGACCCCTCTGACCCCGCGTACGACTGGGAGCAGCTGGACGACATCGTCCGCGGTCTATCCAGTCGCGGCATCACGGCCATGTTCACCTTCTATCGGACCCCCGCATGGGCCTCGCCCTCGGGGCGCGAGAACGCAGCACCGCGCTTGGCGGACTCGGGGCGCTTCACGCGTGCGCTCGCGACGCGCTACAGCGGTACCTACGCGCCCGTGGGTGAGCAACCACTGCCCGAGGTGCGTCGGATCGAGGTCTGGAACGAACCCAACCTTCCTTTCTTCTACGCCCCTCAGTGCCGCCGTTCCGGGCGCAAGATCGTGAGGACCGCCCCGAGGCGTTACTCGGCTCTGCTTCGCGTCGCCTACCGGGAGATCCATCGCGCGAACGCCGACGCCATCGTGATCGGTGGCGTCACCGGACCCGCGAGCAGCAGCTCAAGCACGTGCAGCGCGGACGCGTCGACGTCCGCGCTCGACTTCATCGCCGGAATGGCCAAGGAGCGCCCGCCGCTCGACGCATACGCTCAACACATCTATCCAATCGGATCGCCGGCGCGCGCGAGCTTCTTTCCATCGTGGCGAACGATCGGCCGACTCGAGCGTGCGCTCGACCGGCTGAAGCGCGGTGCGCCGATCTATGTAACCGAAACCGGGTACCACACCTCCTACAACCGCTTCCATCGGTACTTTGTAAGTGAGTCACAGCAGGCAGCCTGGCTCGATCAGACGTATCGCATCGCCGCGCGGCGGCCCCGCGTAGAGGTGGTGGTCTGGTTCAACCTTCAAGACAACCCGTTCTGGACGGGAGGCCTGCTGCGTAGAGACTCGACCCGCAAGCCGTCATTCGATCGCTTTGCCCGCCTCGCAACTTTGAATCCTCCGCCGGAGAGTTGGACCCGATGAACGAGCCCCTCACCGAGGTACGTAGCTACTACGACCGCCTGGCGCCGCGCCTCTACGCGGTGGAAGGCCGAAACTGGCACCTCCAATCCCGCATGTCGCTCGTGTTGGACACCATCGAGCGCTTCGGAGAGCCTGGAGGCCGGGTGCTCGACGTGGGCTGCGGCACCGGCTTCCTGCTCGAAGAGCTCGCGCGGAGAGGCTTCCGCGGCCGCGGTATCGATCTGTCTCCTGAGTCAGTCGAGATCGCCAAGGGTCGTCTTGCGGAGCTCGAAGCCGCCGATCGCCTCACCGCCGAGGTTGGTAGCGCCTACGAGCCGCCTGAAGGCCCCTACGACCTGATCGCGCTCACGGACGTACTCGAGCACCTTGAGGACCCGCGTGGGTGCGTTGCCGCGCTTGGCGCACAGCTCGCACCGGGCGGCCTGTTGGTCATCTCCACACCGAATCGCCACAGCCTGCCGGGCGCGCGGCGGTGGCTCGCCGAGCATGGCGTACCCAGGATCAAGCTGAGCCTGGCCCCGATCGACAACTGGCAAAGCTGGGGAGACCTGGAGAGCCACGGCGCGGCGGCGGGCCTGGTCGCCGTAAGCCGCCGAGGCATCTTTTTCCGGCCCGGCGGGCGAATCGGCTCACAGATCGGCCGTGCGTACCGACTCGGGGCCGTCCGCAGGGGTGAGCAGCGCTTGTCGCGTACCTGGGCCGGCCGCTTCGGCTTCTATATCTGCCTCGGCTTTCGCCGCGTCTGAGTTCCGGTCCTTGGCGTGAGCCGGCTGGTCCCGGACGGGACGGTGCGCAGATGGATGGCGCTGGGAATGTTGGCGAGCGTCGTGTTCGCCGCCCTGATTTTCGCCCTGCCGTTCGCCTTTCCGACGCCCCCGCCGATCATCACGCGGATCAAGGCGACGGTGCTGTTCAGTCCCAACGACGATGGGCGTCGTGATGTGGCACGCGTGCTGTTGCGCGTCCGCGAGCCGAGCGACGTGACCCTCGAGGTGCGCGACGACGATGGCCTTGTGCGGTCACTCATCGACGGCGAGCTCCAGCCACGCGGATCGGTGACCCGAGATTGGGATGGCTTGGACGAACAAGGCCGGCCCGTGCCCGATGGGACCTACTCGCTTCGGCTCCGGGCAAGCGCGGGGCGCAAACAGTTCAACATCAGCCGCACGATCAGCGTGGATACTACGGCTCCGGCCTTTGACCGGTTCGCCGTTCGGTCGACGGCTTTCCAGCGCCGCCAGCGCGGTCGTTGCCGGGTCCTGATTCAGTCGACCGACGACGCGCGAGTAAACATCGAGGTGAGACGAAAGACCGTCGCCCAACCCTTGCGTTCGGTCGGCCCGCGCCCCCTCAAGGCGGGAGAGACACTCGACTGGCGATGGAACGGCATGGTCGGTGGAGAGCCTCAGCCAGAGGGGCTCTATCGGGTCACCGCCCAGCTGCGCGACGCTGCCGGCAACTCCGTGACCAGATCAGCCACGTGCTGGCTCGCCCGAGTATCGGGCCGTATCGTTCCTCGGCGGGCTGCGGCGGGCGACCGAGTCCGGGCAGTGGTCTTCGACGAACAAGGCCGGCCGCTGCCGCCGGACACGAATGTCCAGCTGGCGATCTACGAACGTGATGCGACACCGGGCCGTGATGCGGGGCCGCCGATCGGGCGCCGCGTTGGCGGTCGGGCCTCGGGGCCAATGAGCACAGCGACCGTTCGCCTGCCCGTGCGCATCTCACCGCGCACGCTGTGGCTCGTCGCGGTCACGCCCGAAGGGCAGGCACTCATCCCCATCGGGGCGCCCTAGAGCATGCGCGACGTCGGCACGATTCTCGCGACCATCGGCATCTTGCTGCTGCTCTTCCCAGGGCTGCGCGGCGTGCGCCAGCTTCCGGTAGCGCTCGGTGGCCTACTGCTCTTTCTTGTCGCGTGGATCATCCTCACCGCAACCCTGTTGCCCGACAGCGCAGTGGACTCACTCCGGGATCGGCTGACCACTCCATTGGGAGCCGTAGCGGCTGTCGTTTCGCTCGCCGTCGTCGGCGGCACCCTCTGGCTGCTCGCAAGGGTCGTGGTTTGGAAGCCGTGGGTCTGGTTCCTCGCCTTGGCACTGGCGCTTCCGATTCGACTCCCGATCGCGATTGGGGGGGAGAGCGCCAAGCTCCTCATTCCCCTCTACGGCGTGATCATCGTCGGCATCGCGGCCATCGCGCTGATGCGCCTGAGAGGCGACGAGCTAGAGGTGAATTCCCCCGCGCCGCCCGTCGACATCCTCGTCGGTTTACTCGGCGCCTTCCTCATCGCATCCGAGCTGTGGTCGGCCGACAGGGACGAGGGGGCGATCAAGATCGTCTTCTTCTACATCCCGTTCGTTTTGGCCTATCTGCTGGTCATGGCCATGTGGCGCCGCGCGGCCGCCCTGCGCATCCTGGCAACTACCACCATCGCCGTCGCGGTACCGGTGGCGCTGCTCGCGGTCTGGCAGTACGCGACCGGCAACATCTTTTGGAACGACACCCTTATCCAGGCCAACGTCTACTCGCGCTTCTACCGCGTGAACAGCATCTTCTTCGATCCGAACATCCTCGGGCGATACCTCGTCGTGGCCGTCGTGGCCTGTATCGCGCTGGCGTGGGTCAGCCGGGATTCCCGCACTCTCTGGCTGCTCGCGGGGACCTCTGCGGCTCTGCTTGCCGGCCTGTTCGTGACCTTCTCGCGCAGCAGCGCGCTGATGCTGATGGTCGCGGTCGGGATTCTCGCCTGGCGCGCCTTCGGTGCGCGCCGGACCATCGCCGCGACGGCCGTGCTGGTCATCCTGTTTGCCGGGCTCTCATTTGCGACCAGCTCTCAGATACGACGAGCTGCGACATCCGCCGATCGCCTGGAGCAGGTGTCGGAAGGGCGTTTCGATCTCGTCCAAGGTGGCATCGAGATTTGGAAGGACCACCCTGTGCGCGGCGCGGGAATCGGAAGCTTCGCCGAGCTCTACCGCGCGGAGCTGAACACCCGCGAGGTTGTGCGAACTCGAGTCGTCATCTCGCACAACGCTCCGGTAACGGTCTTATCCGAAGGTGGGATCATCGGAGTCGGCCTGCTGCTCGCCGTAGTGGTGATGGTCGGGGCGGTGATCGCACGCCGTTCGCGCGATGGCAGCCAGGCAGCCTGGTTCGAATGGACGATTCTCGCGGTGCTCGCCGGAATCTTAGTGCACACCCTGCTCTACTCGGCCCTCTTCGAGGATCCGTTCGTCTGGGTGCTGACGGCAGCCGCCCTGGCCGCGGGCGCTGTTCGCACGAAGGGAGGTGAGGCGCTTCGCGCCCCGACATGAGTGCCGACCGGCTCTCAATCCTCTGTGTTTCGAATATGTATCCCGGCTCGCGCGATCCCGACTACGGCGCGTTCGTGGCCGATATGTGCCGCGAGCTCATCGATGGCGGTCATGACGTGGAGACCGCCGTCATCCGCACCCGAGCCAGCGGCCGGCTGAGAACACCCGTGAAATACGGGGCCCTCGGAGCAACCACCCTCGCGCGTGCTCGCCGCGCCGACGTGATCTACGCGCACTACCTCTTTCCTACCGGGGCACTGGCGGCTGGAGCGGGCCATGCCCACGGGGTTCCATGGGTCGTTACCGCGCACGGACGGGATGTCCGAAACCTCGAGCGACGTAGCATCAGGAAGGCCTCTCGACCCGGTATCGAGGGTGCCGGCGCCGTGATCGCGGTGAGCGAATACCTTCGTGATCGCCTCACGGAATACAACTTCTCGCTGCCAGACACGCATGTGGTGAACATGGGTGTCAGCCTCGATCGTTTCGTGATCCAGGAGCAGCGCGCCGCGCGAAAACGCCTGCATCTCGACGGTGACGGCCCTATCCTTCTGGCTGTCGGCGGGCTTACGGAGCGCAAGAACCCTCTCGTGCTCCTGCGTGCGTTTCGGAGACTGTTCGAGGAGGAGCCCTCAGCGCGCTTGGTCTTCGTGGGTGATGGGCCTCTGGCGCAGGAGATCGATCTCACCGCGGCAAATCTCGGAGTGGCGGCGGCCGTGATTCGGCCGGGAAGCGTGCCGCACGACCACGTCCCGGACTGGATGGCCGCCAGTGACGTGCTTGCGGTTGTGAGCACGGTCGAGCCCCTTGGGCAGGTGGCACTCGAAGCACTCGCCAGTGGCCGGCCCGTGGTGGCAACACGCGAAGGTGGCACTCGCGAAATCGTGCCGGCGGGTGGCCCAGGTCGCCATGTGGACCCGGGCGACCCCGACGCCATCGCGACGGCCTTCAGCGAGCTGCTGAGTACGGCGCCGGCGCCGGAGACATGCCGCGCCGCTGCGGAGCCCTACGCCCTTGAGATCCAGGCGCAGCGCGTCGCCACGATCCTGGGTGGCGTGCTGGAGCGCTAGCGCGTTGGTACCCTCGCCCGCCGTGACGACCCAAGCCTCACTGACCCGTCCATCCACCGCCGTTCTTGTGGCTGCGGTGCTCGGTGGTTGCGTCGCGGCACTGATCGCCGCCGTTCAGCCGATCATTGGCCTCGCGCTCGCGGTCGTCGTCGTGGTCGTGATCGCCATACGACACACCCCGGCGCGAAACCTCGGGGTGATCCTGGCTCTGGCGACAGCGGTCGCGGCCATCGCCGGACCCAACCTGGCGCCGCCTGGACTGCCATGGCTTTTCGCGTTCCGGATCCTCATCGTCGTCCTCCTGCTC
>CAMYIK010000076.1 GCA_947258365.1 uncultured Thermoleophilia bacterium
CGCCTCGCGCGTCATAGTTTGATTTAGCGGCGAGCGCTAAGGATCGACTCTTCCTCGCCGATCTTTAGTGAGTGACCGCACTCCTACACACACGCATCCCGGAGCTCCCCAAGCCCTCAGCGCGGGCCATCATGATCGCGGTCGCGATTGTGATCCTCGCTCCGATCGTCCTGGGAGTGGTCACCGGCGCCAGCGCCGGTGACGACGGATCAGTAGCCCTCGTCGCGGGTGCGACGGTCGCCGGGTACTCCCTGATCGCCGCCCTCGCGTGCATCACCACCCTGGGTGCCTCTCAGCGGGGTGCGGGCGTGGAGGCACGTACCTGGCGCCTGTTCGGATGGGGGCTCCTGTTCTGGACTGGCGGTGGCGCGAGCTACCTGACATTCCTGTTCCTGGGCGGCGATGTCGAGAACCCGGCCGCCTGGTCGCAGATCGGCTACCTGCTCGCGTACCCCTTCTGGTACCTCGCGTTGTGGTACCTGCGCCAACCGGTGCTCGCGACCTCGCGCCGCAAGCAGCTGGAGACGCTAGCCATCGAGAGCGCAGCCCTGGTGATGATCGGCGCCGTGGTCGCCAGCGTCCTCTGGCACCCGCCTCTACCGATAGCCGAGAACATCGCGCAGCTCATTCCCGCGTTGCTCGACGTGCTATTGATCGCCGCCTTCTACGGCGCCGTGCGCCGCTCTCGCTGGACGGGCCGCACCGCTCTGACGTGGCTCGGGTACGCCTTCGCGACCTTGGCGATGACGGACTTGCTGGTGACGTACCTCGTTATTCGTGGGCATTTCCTCTTGGTCTTCCCCGTCACGCTCTTCTACGTACTCGCAATGGCACTCGTAGCCGTCGCGGCACTCCGCCCGCTGCGCGTCGCGGAAGCTCAGAGCAGCGTCCGCACGACAGCCACATCGATGGCCGTCGTCGGACTTGCCCTCGTGGGCGTCGCAAGCGTGGTAGCACCCGCGGGTCTTCGTCCGCTCATCTGGGCGGTTGGTGCATGGCTGGCCTGGCGAACCTTGGCACTCATCGGTGACCGGGAAAGCTCAGATGCCGACGTGCTGACGGGATTCCTCGAGCCGCGCGCCTTCGAGCGCCACCTCGGTGGTGTGATCCAGCACTCGAGCGCCGACCGGCGATCGCTGCTCATCGCCATCGATCTCAATGAGTTCGGGCCATGGAACGCGCGCAACGGCTACGCCGCCGGAGATGCCCTCCTCGAGCGCACGACCAAGGCCCTCGAGGCCCACGGCCCGCCATCGGCCATTTGGGGTCGCGTCAGCCAGGATCGCTTTGCCTTCACCGTCACCGCTTCCGATGAACGTGACGACCGCGCGCTGGCCGAGCGGCTCCGCAGCGAGGCGTCCATCGCCGCCGACGTGCTCGATGCTCGAGCCGGATTCGTGGTCCTGCCGGTAGACGCGTCGAGCGCCGCCGAGGCCCTCGAAGCGGTTGACGAGGCGCTTCGCGCCGCGCTTGAGGCCGAGCGCCAGGTGGTGGCGTACACCCGGGGTGAGCTCGACGGCCTGATGGTCACACCAGGTAGTGCCAGTCGCGCCCAGCGCAGGGAGCGAATCCAAGAAGTCATCAACACGGAAGATTCGATCGCCTGTGCCCTACAGCCCATCGTGCGTCTTGGGGATCTGAAGATCCACGGCTTCGAAGCGCTCGCGCGCTTCCAGGTGGAACCTCAACAGGGCCCGGACAGGTGGATTGCCGAGGCGACGCAACTCGGACTGGGGATCGATCTCGAGATCGAATGCGTGCGCCGCGCCTGGCGTCGCCTGGAGGAGCTGCCGCCCGGCACCTACCTCTCTCTGAACGCGAGCCCGGACGCGGTCATGTCCGATGGCCTGATGGAGCTGTTCGCCGGCGAGAATCTGGAGCGCCTGGTTATCGAGGTGACCGAGCACGAGCGGGTCAAGAACTACCCCAGGCTCGCCTCGCGTCTGGCGTCGCTGCGCGGCCGCGGCGCCCGCATCGCCATCGACGACACCGGTGCCGGTCACGCGTCGCTGAGCCACCTCATCGAGCTGCGGCCTGACTTCATCAAGCTGGACCGAGGCCTGGTCCAGGGCCTCGACACCGACCCTGGCAAGCACGCTCTGGTGCGAAACATGCTGAGATTGGCCGGCGACCTGGGCGCGAAGATGATCGCCGAGGGCATCGAGACCGAGAGTGAGCTCGCCGCGCTTCGCAATCTCGACGTACCTAACGGACAGGGATATTTGCTCGGCCGGCCGAGCCAGGAGATCGACGGCCATGTGGAGCAGCTCGGCGTCGTCGAGCCGACCTTCGTCGATAGCCCCTCCCGGGAGCTCGCATAGCCCGACGGTGTGGCCCCTGCCACGGCGCGGCCGAGCGAAGATAGCTCGTTGGTAGGGTCGCCGACGTGTCCGACACTGCTCCCAGGTTGATCCGACGCGCCACTGATTTAGCCGGTCGGCTCGCGCGAGCTGCGCAGCGCCTGGAGGCGGCAACCCGCCCGCAAAGTCGAGAGTTGGAACACCACCTCGCCGAGCGCTGGGCGGAGCTTCCTGAACGGGCGCGCCACTCGGCCCAGACCCTTGGGCAGCGCGGTACGGGCTGCGAGGCGACCCACGGCGTCTTTCCAAGCTGCGACTTCGCCTGCACCCCGTGCTACCACGGCAAGGATGCCAACCGGGTGCGCATCGACGGCGAGCACACGGTGCGCGAGGCCGACCGGCAGATGGCCTTCTCGCGCGCCCTCCGAGGCTCAGGCCAGAACGCGCAGCTGATCGGCGGCGAAGTCAGCCTGCTCCCGCCCGACGACCACGCCGCAGCTCTCAAGGCGATGCAGCGCCACACCTTCAAGGTGATGAGCTTCAGTCACGGCGACTTCACCTACGACTACCTCCGGCGCTTGGCGCTTAGGCCGGACGGCCGGCCACGTTTTCGTTCACTCATCTTCGCGGGTCACTTCGACAGCTCGATGTTTGGCCGCCAAGGCATCCCGATCGCGGACAACGAGCGCCAACTCAATCCGTTTCGCGCTCGGTTCGTGGCGAAGTTCCGCCGGCTGCAGGCCGAGCACGGAGTGCGCTTCTACCTGGCGCACAACATGACCGTGACTCCGCGAAACCTGGACCAGATCCCGGATGTGCTGAAGGCCTGTTCACGCTTCGGCTTCCGGATGTTCAGCTTCCAGCCGGCGGCCTTCCAAGGCGACTCGGCGCGCTGGAAGGAGAACTACCGCGAGATCACCGCCGACGATGTGTGGTCGAGGATCGAGCGTGGCGTCGGCAACCGCGTGCCGTACCGCCTTTTTCAAACCGGTGATGAGCGCTGCAACCGCGCCGCATATGGCGGCTTCGTCGGTGACCGATGGGTTCCTCTGCTTGATGATCGCGACCCGCGCGACCTCCGCGTGCGCGACGCGTTCTTCCGAACCCTCAAGGGTATGGACGTCCAAGTGGGCCCGGCTCTGCTTGCGGTGCGAGCCACTCGAGCGCTCGCTCGTCATCCGTCCGCGATTCCGCTGCTGGCCCACTGGCTGCCGCGCTTCGTGGCACGAGCAGGCCTCAGAAACCTACTCAGAGAGCGCTTCTACGCCGTGACGTTGGTGATGCACCGGTTCATGGACCAGGACGACGTCAGCGCGGCCTGGGAGCTGATGGAACGCGGCGAGACCGCGTCGGATCCGAAGATCAAAGAGACGCAGGAGCGCCTCGCCGCATGCAGCTATCACTTCCCTCACCCGGATACAGGGCGACTCATCCCCGGGTGCGCGCAGCACGCGATCTATGACCCCATCGAAAGCGCCGCGCTCGCCCGCGAGCTACCCCGTGAGCCTCGCGGGGACTACGCGTCGCCCTGAGGTCGCTGGAAGGGGCGCACACGGTCCGTCCACGGGTCGGCGATGCTGGCGGTCGTCGTTTCCCACTCGAGATTGGCCGCGCCATCCGGGCCGACGTCCAGGGCGCCGACCCCGCTTCGCTCGAACCGCGCGAAGTCACGGTGCATCCTCATCATCTCCCAGGCCGTGCGGGCTTCTTCACCCCGACCCAGGACCTCGAGGAGGATCGCCCGATCTCGATAGAGCCGCGCGCCGAGGAAGCTCTCGTCGTTGGCCTCGTCCACAAGGTGGTCGAGCAGCTGAACCGCGTGTTCGTAGCGGCCGCGCTCTGTGAGGGCCGTGGCCATCGACCACCAGAAGTCGCGAGCGGTCGGCAAGGAGCTTCCTCGCTGCAGGTAGTAGCGACGCAGCCCCTCAAGCTGACCCCGCTCCAGCAGGAGCCGAGCAACCAGGCCAAATGCGCCATCACCATTGATCGGACCGATTGCGCGCCGGCGCGGCGCGCTCTCGAGCATCAGCGCATCGTGCGCGGTCGCGGCACCCTCATCGTGCAGGTCCACGGCATGTAGTGCCCGGGCCAGACCTCGAAGCGCAACGGGCGTCCGCCGCAGCGCTACGACTTTCCGATGCGCCTCGACCGCCTCCTCACGACGACCCAGGTCGTCGTAGAGCCAGGCGGATGTCGTCCATGCTTCGACGTGATTGGAGTCCACCTCGAGCGCCAATTTGGCGGAGCGAAGCGCCTGATCGCCGTCTTCACGACCGGCACGTGCCGCCCAGTAATCGGCGACCTCCGGCTCGAGGTCCGTCGCTCGCTCGAATGCCGCCAGCGCGAGGTCGGCGTGGGTGTCCCGCGGAGCGAGCTGTCCGATCCAATACCAGGTCTCGGCGTGGTCGGGCTCCATCTCCGCGGCCTGACGGAGGATCGCCACCGCGCGCACCTCGATCTCCCGCTCGGCGAACGCCAAGCCGAGACCGCGCAAAGCCCAGGGGTCATCGGGATCCCGCCGCGTGGCGGTCTCGAAGTTCCGTGTCGACGCAAGGCCGTCGCCGCGCAGCAGCTCCAGCCAATGAGGATCGAAGGTCAACCGACCTCCGGCCCGTGAGTAGAGGACCATGTCCAACCCACCCATTGTGACGGTTCAGACCGTGGCTCGCCTAGTAAAGGTTCACGAAGCGATCATCTTCAGGATCTCGTCGACCTGTCGGTAGCCGACCGAAAGCAGGTATTGCGAGTTCCGGCCGTACGACTTCGCTCCGGCGAGAAAAAATCCGGGCTCTGGAGTTCGAAGCGCATCGGCGGAGGGCTCGGCCTGAGCCAGGCAATCAACGGGACCGTCCAAGAGGGTCGCCGCCAAAGACATGGGCCCGGCGGTGGCGTAGCACTCGTGGACCTGGAGCTGTCGATAGATCGTGTGATCACCGACCCGACCGGTGAGGGCCAGGACACGATCGACGTCGATCTCCTCGCAGCCGCCACCGTTCCTTACGCCCACCGCCAAACCGGTCTTCGATCCACGGAGACTCTCGACCACCGCGCCGCGCCGCATGGTTACCCCTGGGGCTCCCGCCGCGATGCGCCGCGAGGAGTTCGCCAGCGCGGCCCGAGCGGCAAGCGGGTCATCCACCACGGCACCCCAGTCCGGATCGGGATCTCGGGTCATCCAGGTCAGATGACCACCTCCCGACTCCAAGAGCGGCACAAGCGCCCGAGCCGCCGTCTGGGCGGAGTGCCCGGCCCCAACCAGCAGGACTCGTGATGACGCCCAGCCGTCAGAGCTGCTCGCTAGGTCAGGAATATCCCGCGCGATCTGAGAGTCGCAGGCGCCTTCGCCCGGTGCCGGCACTCCCCCATCGCCGAGACTGTTGGCGAGCGCCCGAGCCCCGCTGCAGTCGATGATCGCCGCCGCCCGGATAACCGACTCCTCGCCGCCCCGGGAAACGATCAGCCGGAAGGGGCGCCTGGCGCGCGCCCCGGAACCGATCTCCTGCTCCTTGGTCACGCCCTCGCGCGCGACATGAAGGACGCGAGTCCCGGTCTGAACGATGGATTCCAGCTCGGCCGTGGCCGCGAGGGGCACCAGGCACTGCTCCCGGAACTCGTCGCCGGTCGGGCAGCGATCGAGCGCGGGCATGGGGATGCCGGCGCGCTCCATCGTGGCGACCATCCGACGCGAGAGATTCATCGACCAGGGCGTGAACATGGGCACATGCCCCCAAGCGCCAACGCCGGCGCCAGGCGCCTCGCCCTGCTCGAGCACGACGCAGGCCAGCCCCCGCTCTCGACAGGCGAGGGCCGCGTCGATTCCCGTGGGTCCGCCGCCGATGATCGCGATCGGCAGCATCTGGTCTTTTCCGCTCACACTCCTGGTCTACCCACGAGTGTGGGTGCCTGGATCACGCGAGGGTGTGCCGCGGATGATCGAAGTCGCACGTCCCGACCCGCAACCGTGGCTCACAAACCCGCCAGATAGTCCCGGTAGGCCGCCGGCGCCATGAGGCCGTCGAGCTGCGAGGGGTCGGCGATCTTGACGCGGATGAGCCACCCCTCTCCATAGGGATCTTCGTTGACCAGTTCCGGACGCTTCACGACCGCATCGTTGACCGCGACGACCTCGCCACCGATCGGCGCGTAGATGTCGGAAACGGCCTTGACGGACTCGAGTTCACCGTAGGTGCCCTCGGCGCTGATCGCGGTGCCGGCATCGGGGGGATCGAAGTAGACGACCTCACCCAGGTTGTCTTGCGCGTACCAGGTGACCCCGAACACCGCCTCCGAGTCCTCAACCCTGACCCAGTCGTGCTCGCGGTGGTACTTCAGATCCTCGGGATAGCTCTCTGCTTGCGCCATGGCCTCATCCTTTCCTCGGGGAGGTATCCACCAGCGGAGCTTTGCGTACCTCAGCCCCCTTGATCGAACCCCGTATGTCGATCGCGATCTCGGTGCCCGGCTCGGCGACCTCGGGCCGTACGTACGCCATGCCGATACCGACATCGAGAGTCGGCGAAAGGCTACCGCTCGTCACGGTTCCGCAGATCTCGCCACCCGCGAGGACATCCTGTCCGCGTCGAGGGATGCCGCGTTCGGTGAGCTTGAAGGAGCACAGTCGCTCAGCAACCCCTTCGTCTCGACGCGCGCGAAGCACCTCGACGGCCATGAAGTCGGTATCCAGATCGCATGCCCAACCGAGGCGTGCATCCAACGGGGTGCGCTCGAGATCGATGTCATTCCCGTGCAGCGGGTAGCCCATCTCGAGACGCAATGTGTCTCGAGCCACCAGGCCAGCCGGCTCAGGCGGGTCGGCGACGTTCATCAACGCAGCCCAGATGGCCGGTCCCGCGTCCCAGGGCACCAGCACCTCGACACCCGGCTCGCCGGTATAGCCGGTCCGCGCAACCATGGCCTCGGAGCCGGCGAGCTCATCTCGTCCAAAATGGAAATAGTCGAGATCAAGGGTCGCCTGCCCCGCGCCGATCGCCGACAGCAGGCGCTTCCAGTCGACTCCCTGGAGGGCGATCATCGCCGTCTCCATAGACCGGTCCGTAACGGTCACCCCCGCCGGGGCATGGCCGCTCAGCCACTGGAGACACGCGCCGGCGTTGGACGCGTTGACGACCAACAGGTGGTCGTCTCCTCGGTCGTATGCGATCAGATCGTCGATCACCCCGCCCGACTCATCGAGCAGCAGTGTGTACTGACCCTCGCCTGGCGCGATCTTCTCGATGTTGTTTGTCAACATCGCCTGGAGGAATGCCGGCGCCCTGTCGCCCCGAATCTCGATCTGACCCATATGCGACACGTCGAAGACGCCTGCGGCGGTACGGACCGCGTGGTGCTCCGCAAGCGTGCCCGCGTAGCTCAGCGGCATATCCCAGCCGGCGAAGCCACCCATGCGTGCCCCCGCGCCAAGGTGCAGCTCATGTAGCGACGTTTTCTGAAGCTCCGCGCCCATCGACGCGATGAAACTACCAACACCGGGCCGAGGGGCCGGGTGGCTACTTCAGGAAGTCGGGAATGTCGAGGGCGTCGTCCGGGATCTCGAAGTTCTCCCGATCCTCACGCTGAAGCTTCACCGGATCGCGAGGGTCGCTCGATCGCGACGTGCTCGGCGAACTGGGCGTCGGACGTGGATCCTCACGCGGGGAGTAGAGCTCCGGACGGGAGGATGTGTCCTCGAAGCCGGTGGCGATAACGGTGACGCGGATGGCGTCGCCGGCGTCCTCGTCGATCATCGCGCCGAAGATGACGTTGCACTCGTCGTGCGCGGCCTGGCGGATAATGCTCGCCGCCTCGTCGATCTCGAACAGACCAAGGTCTGGACCACCCGTGACGTTGAGCAAGACGCCCGTCGCACCGGCGACAGTGGTCTCGAGCAACGGCGAGGAGATCGCGGCCTTCGCGGCCTCCGATGCCCGGTTCTCGCCACTCGCACTGCCGATGCCCATGAGAGACGACCCTGCGCCCTCCATGATCGTGCGTACGTCGGCGAAGTCGAGGTTGATGAGGCCGGGAACGGTGATGAGATCCGTAATGCCCTGCACGCCTTGGCGAAGCACATCGTCCGCCATCGCGAACGCTTCGATCACCGAGGTGCGCCGCTCGACCGTCTCGATGAGCCGCTCATTCGGGATGACGATGATGGAGTCGACCTGCTTGGCCAGTTCCTCGATGCCTTCGTCGGCCCGACGGGAGCGCTGGCGCCCCTCGAAGGAGAACGGGCGACTGACGACCGCAACCGTGAGTGCTCCTTGCTCACGCGCTATCTGGGCCAGAACAGGCGCCGCACCGGTACCGGTGCCACCACCCTCGCCTGCCGTCACGAACACCATGTCCGCGCCCTTGACGGCCTCTTTGAGGTCCTCGCGACTCTCTTCAGCGGCGTCGCGTCCAACCCTCGGCTCCGCACCGGCTCCGAGCCCCTTCGTGAGACCCATACCGATCTGAACCTTGGCGTCGGCATCGCACATGGCGAGCGCCTGAGCGTCGGTGTTCACGGCGATGAACTCCACGCCGCGGACCCCCGCGTCGATCATACGATTGACCGCGTTGGTGCCCGCGCCTCCCACGCCGCAGACCTTGATGACCGCTAGATAGTTGCTCGTGCCCACCTCAGGCCTCCCTTACAGCCGTAGCCCGGACGTTCTCCAACCAGACAACCTTCGACCAGGGCATGAATGGCTGCACTGCCAAAGTATGCCGGGCCAATCGGCTGCTAAGCCGCAAAGAGACGCATTGGCAAATTAGGAATAGGGTGCCTGAGAGTCAAGCAACCCTCAAGCGAGAATCCACGGTTCGCGCTCGCGACCACCGAACTCTCGATGTCAACTTGATGGTTCGGGGTTTGCCGTGGGAACGGTGAATCCGACAGCGGGTCGCTCCGGCACGCTGACGTCGATGTATCGCGCGGCCGCCTGTTCACTGCCTTCCCCCTCAGAGAGGTCTCGTAGGACGGCCGTAAGGGCCGCTGCTCGAGCCTTCGGTCGGCCCGGACGACCGACGATCAAATCCCCCAGACCGGTGAGCTCTCCCTGGATGAGTCCGCCATCAACCTGTCGTAGAGCCCGAATCCTGCTCGCGATCTCGGGCGGAACCTCCTTGACGAACGCGAAGGACGTTTCGAGTTTCTTCGGTAGTCGCGCGCCGGGCTTGGGCGGCATTCCATCGATTCGCAGGCGCGGGAAATCGTGGCGCTTCGGCGCGAATCGGATAACGCGGCTCCGACTCGATACGAGCACGCTCTGCCCCTTGGGCGAAACGATGGCCGCGATAGGGCGAGCGGGAATGATCTGGACCCGAAGTGACCGTGGCCAGCGGCGGCTGAGCGCGACGTCGCCGACAGCGGGAAAGCGCGCTGCGGCGCTCTCTACCTCGTCCCGCGGCAACGAGAAGAGGTTTCCGTCACCAGCGGCCGCCTTGAGCGCCGCCTCAAGTTGAGGGCGGTCGTCTCCGTCGTAGCCGTCGACGTGGACGTCGCCAAACGCCAGGACCGGACTGTTCAGCAACCACCAGCCCGCGGCGACCGCCACGACGGCGAGTACGAGCTTCCCCGTCCACGGCCCCAGGGCGATGCCTCCAGGACTCTTCACTCCGTCTCTCCTTCTCGCGAGATCGCGGCACGAATGCCTTCGGTGGGGTGGAGGAAACGCACCTCGGCATGAAGCTCTGCGCCGCCGGCCTCACGAACGCGGCGTCGACCCTCGCGCATGAGCGCGAGTACGTCGGCGGCGGTCGCCTGGGGCCCGGCCTCGATGAAGTTGGCGTGCACCGGAGAGAAGCGAGCGTCGCCAACCTGGACGTCCTTGCAGCCGGCCTGCTCCAGCAGCCTGCCGGCGGAGTCGCCTTCAGGATTGGTGAAGACGCTGCCGAAGGTCCGGACGCCCTGAGGCTGGGTAGAGCGTCGGTGGCCCCGGAACTCCGCGAGCCGCGCCGCGATCTGCTCGGGATCACCGGGTCGGAGGTCGAAGCCGACCGCCGCGACGATCTCCTGGGATCCGACGCTCGAGCTGCGGTAGCCCATCTGAAGGCGATCGCGGTCAACGCGCTCCCGACCGAACGCCGTACAGATGACCGCCCAACTCAGTACGTCCTTGAGCTCGTTCGAATACGCACCGGCGTTCATGGCGACGGCCCCGCCGGCCGTGCCGGGGATGCTCGCGCCGAACTCAAGGCCGGTCAGGCCGGCGGAGGCGGCGCGCTGAACGGCCCGGGGCAAGGATGCCCCTCCGCCACACCACAGCCCATCGCCACGGACCGAAATCGATGACAGCCGCCCGCCAAGCTGCACGGCAAGGCCGCGGAACCCCTCGTCGGCCACGATGAGGTTCGAGCCCTTGCCGAGGATGGCCACGACGAGTCCACGGCTCTCCGCCCAGGCAAGGGCCGAGACAGCATGGGAAAACGACTCGACGCGGCAGAACCAATCCGCCGTGCCGCCGACCTTGATCGTGGTCAGCTTGTGGAGCGGTGCGTCCTGGAGGAGTCCGGCCGGCTCAGGAATCGTGCTGGCGGTCATCCCAGACTTGTTCGATGCCGGAGAGCAAGCTCCCTGCCAGCGTGGTCACATCCCCTGCCCCCATCGTCATGACCAGATCACCACGCCGCAGCTGAGCGCAGATTGCCTCAGACACGTCATCGAGTCGCGGAACGAACATCGCACCGGGGATCGCATCCGCGATCTGGGCGCCGCTGATGCCGGGATCATGCGGCTCACGAGCCGCGTAGATCTCGGTGACGACTACCAGATCGGCCTGAGACAAGACCTGGGCGAACTCATGGCCGAGCTCGCGAGTTCGCGAGTAGAGATGGGGCTGGAAGACGACGATCACTCTCGCGGCTCCGGTCTCTCGTGCGGCCTTCAATGTGGCCTCGACCTCCGCCGGATG
>CAMYIK010000077.1 GCA_947258365.1 uncultured Thermoleophilia bacterium
CGGCCGAGGGCGTCCTCAACGACTTCGTCCGGATCAGCGAGGAGTCGCGGACCTCGACCGCGGTCATCGATCCCACCGGCGTTCTCCAGACCGAGATCAACGAGGTCGGGCCGTCGGTGAACGAGGTCGAGCTCAGCATCCTCCACGAGAAGGTGCGGTATCTGTCGAGCGGCGCGGACCTGTTCGTGATCGCCGGATCGCTGCCGCCCAACGTCCCTCCGGAGATCTACACCGACCTGACAGAACTCCTTGTGAAGCGAGGGGTGTTCACCGTGATCGACGCGGCGGGGCCACCGTTTCGGCGCGCGATCTCCGCGGGGCCGGATCTCGTGAGCCCGAACATCCGGGAGGCCGAGGAGATCGTCGGCTACGAGTTCAACGATGACGGCGACCTGGTGGAAGGCGCGAAGGCCTTGATCGAGATGGGCGCGAAGGCGGTGCTCGTCCACGGTGAGGACGGATGCGTCGCACGGTTGGTGCCTCGCGACGAGACTCGGCACCGGACCTACCGTGCCGAGTTCCCTACTCGGACAGCGGTCAGCACGATCGGTAGCGGTGACAGCTTCCTCGCCGGCTTCCTCTCGGCGTGGCTGCAAAAGGCGACCCCCGAGCGAGCTCTGGCGCAGGCTGTAGCGGCGGGAGCTGCGAACAGCCTCAAGCTCGGTGCCGGTGTCTTTGACCTGGAGGACCTGGAAGCGTTCATGCGCCAAGTAGAAGTCAGCGTGGTGGAATAAACGTTCAACCGGTGCAACGTTCGTTGCGCGCGGTCTGTGCCGCTTGCTAACGTCGCTCGGCAGGACGTGACGAGCCCCAACTTCAGATGCCCCGGTAACCCAGGATTCGACGACGCGTCGGCCTGGGTTTTTTCGTATCTGGACGCGGTGGGCACGGCGTAGAGGGCGAACGGGGAGCGGGCTGTGGAGATCGAGATCGGTCGGGGTAAGAAGGGGCGTCGTGCCTATGGCATGGACGAGATCGCGATCGTGCCGAGCCGGCGCACGCGAGATCCCGAGGACGTCGATCTCACCTGGACGGTCGGTGACTTCACCTTCGATATCCCGATCCTCGCCTCGGCGATGGATGGCGTCGTCAACGCCGATATCGCGATCAGGCTGGGCACGCTGGGCGGACTTGGTGTGCTCAATCTCGAAGGCATCCAGGTGCGCTACGAGGATGCCGACGCTCAGCTGGAGCGCATTGCCCAACTCCCGCCCGAGGAGGCCACCGCCGGGCTTCAGGAGATCTACCGAGAGCCGATCAAGCCGGAGCTGATCGCCGAGCGGATCAAGGAGATCAAGGCCGCCGGGGTCGTTGCCTCCGGATCGTTCACACCCCAGCGAGTCGAGAGCTACGCCAAGGTGGCCCTCGATGCCGGCCTCGACATCATGGTCATACAGGGCACGGTCGTCTCCGCTGAGCATGTGTCATCGACGGTCGACCCCCTCAACCTGAAGAGCTTCATCAGCGACCTCCCGATCCCGGCGATCGTCGGAGGGTGCGCCTCGTACTCCACGGCGCTGCACCTGATGCGCACCGGGGCGGTCGGTGTGCTCGTCGGAGTGGGTCCGGGAGCGGCCTGCACCACCCGGCAGGTCATCGGTGTCGGTGTGCCGCAAGCTACGGCGATCGCCGACGCGGCGGGCGCGCGGATGCAGCATCTTCTGGAGACCGGCGAATACGTGCAGGTCATCGCCGACGGTGGGCTCAGCTTCGGCGGGGACCTCGCCAAGGCGATCGCATGTGGCGCTGACGCCTGCATGATCGGCTCGCCAATCGCGAAGTCGGCAGAAGCCCCGGGCCGAGGCAATCACTGGGGCATGGCGACCTTCCACCCCGAGCTGCCGCGCGGCACTCGGGTTAGGGTCGGCACTCTCGGCACTCTCGAGGAGATCATCACCGGGCCGGCCAACGAAAACGACGGCTCGCTCAACCTCGCCGGCGGACTTCGCGGCGCGATGGCCACTTGTGGTTACGAGACGATCCAGAGCTTCCAGAAGTGTGAGGTGATGGTCGCTCCGGCGATGAAGACCGAAGGCAAGCGCCTCCAGATGGCCCAAGCCGTGGGGATGGGCTAATTCGGGAGGCAGGCCAGCCGAGGCGACCGAGGTGGCGCAATGGCTGAACGCGCTCCTATAGACCCCCAGCTCGCGGCCGCTGCTCCGGGCGGTGTCCTGGTCGTCGATTTCGGTGCCCAGTACAGCCAGCTGATCGCGCGTCGCATCCGCGAGTGCCGAGTCTTCTCCGCGCTGGTGCCCCACGACGTCACGCCCGACGAGGTAGCCGCCATTCACCCTCGCGGCCTCGTGCTCTCGGGTGGCCCCGCTTCTGTCTACGCCGACGGTGCGCCCAAGCTCAACCCCGCATTGCTCGAGCTCGGCGTTCCGGTGCTCGGCATTTGCTACGGCATGCAGTCCATGGCCCAAGCCCTCGGTGGCGAGGTGGCCCGCACGGACACCGCGGAGTTCGGCAAGACCGATCTCGAGGTCGTCTCGAGGAACGGCCTGCTGGGAGATCTTGCCGCGGAGACCTGTTGGATGAGCCATCGCGACGCAGTGGTCGGCGCGCCCGAGGGTTTCGAGATCTCGGCGCGCACCACGGCGGCGCCGGTCGCGGCCATGGAGAACGCTGAGAGCAAGATGTACGGCGTGCAGTTCCACCCGGAGGTCGTGCACACGCCCTTCGGTACCGACCTCCTGAAGAACTTCCTCTTCGACGTCTGTGACTGCGCGCCCACCTGGACGGCCGCGAACCTCATCGACGACGAGGTCGCTCGCATCCGTGCCCAGGTCGGAGACGAGAGCGTGATCTGCGGGCTGTCAGGTGGCGTGGACAGCGCTGTCGCGGCGCTGCTTGTTCACCGGGCCATCGGCGACAAACTGACCTGCGTTTTCGTGGATCACGGAATGCTCCGCCAGAACGAGGCCGAACAGGTGGTCGCCGCGTTCGGCCAACACTTCAAGGTGCCGCTCGTTCACGTCGAGGCACAGGACCACTTCATCGGCAAGCTCGAGGGCGTCGAGGATCCGGAGCGGAAGCGCAAGATCATCGGCGAGGAGTTCATTCGCATCTTTGAGCGCGAGTCCGGCAAGTTGAACGACGCCCGCTTCCTCGTGCAGGGCACGCTCTATTCAGACGTGATCGAGTCGGGCAGCCGCGACGCCGCCAAGATCAAGAGCCACCACAACGTCGGTGGGCTTCCCGAGGACATGAGCGTCGAGCTCGTCGAGCCCCTGCGCCAGCTCTTCAAGGACGAGGTCCGGGCGGTGGGCGAGGAGCTCGGGCTGCCCGAGCGGATGGTGTGGCGCCAACCGTTCCCGGGGCCGGGTCTGGCGATCCGCATCGTCGGTGACATCACCGCCGAGCGACTCGCGATCCTCCGCCAGGCGGACTTCGTGCTGCAGGAAGAGATCCGCCGTGCGGGCCTCTATCGGGACCTCTGGCAGAGCTTTGCCGTGCTGCCCGCCGTCCGAAGCGTCGGTGTTCAGGGGGATGAGCGCACCTACGCCTACCCGATCGTCATCAGGGCGGTAACCTCAGATGATGCGATGACGGCTGATTGGGCGCGTTTGCCATACGACCTGCTGGAGCGCATTTCCTCGCGCATCATCAACGAAGTTGACGGCGTCAATCGGGTCACGCTGGACATCACCAGCAAGCCGCCTGGCACCATCGAGTGGGAATAGGCGCCACACGGACAGGGCGCGTGTGTTGATATCGGCCTCAACGCTTCCTAGACTGCTTCATCTGTCTGCGGCGCCTGTCGGGCGCCGTTCCTGCGAGTAGGGGTAGTACGAGAAGAGCATGACCACCGAGAGCGCTAAGCCGGCTACCGTCGAGCGCAACTGGTACATCGTTGACGCCACTGACAAGAACCTCGGCCGGCTCGCGTCGGTCATCGCGGAGGTTCTGCGCGGTAAGCGATCCGCCTGGTACACCCCGCACGTCGACACGGGCGACTTCGTCGTCGTCGTGAACGCGGAGAAGGTCGCCGTTACCGGCAACAAGCTCGCGGAGAAGCGGTACTACCGCCACAGCGGTTACCCGGGCGGCATCAAGAGCCGGACGCTTGCCGAGCAGCTCAAGCGACGTCCTGAAGAAGTTCTACGGATGGCTGTACGGGGCATGCTGCCCAAGACCAAGCTCGGCCGTGCTCAGCTCAAGAAACTCAAGATCTACGCGGGTCCCGAGCACCCGCACGAGGCCCAGTCCCCCGAGCCCCTGCGGCTCACCCGGCGTGCGGAGGTAAGCGCGTGAGTACCGAAGCACCGCCCGAGGTGGAAGAGGTCACGGAGACCGAAGTGACCCCAGCGGAGCCTGCCGAGGCTGAAGCCCCGGCAACCGAGGCCCCCGTCGCGGAAGAGGCTCCCGAGGAGGAGCCCGCTGCCGACGCCCCCGCAGAAGACGCGGAGCCGGTCGTCGAGGCCGAGACCCCGGTGGAAGAGGAGCCCGCTCCTGTTGTCGCCGGCATCACGCCGAGTGGCCGAATCCAGGCCACGGGCAAGCGCAAGAGCTCTATCGCGCGGATCATCCTTGAGCCTGGTGAGGGCACCATCAACTTCGTCGACGGTCGCACTCTTGAGGAGTACTTTGGGCGTCAGACGCTCGTCGCTCAGATCCGGCAGCCGCTCGAGGTTGCAGGCGCGGCCGGCAACTACAAGATCACCGCCCGCATCACCGGCGGCGGGGTCGGCGGACAGGCCGGCGCCCTGCGCCACGCGATCTCGCGTGCGCTGATCAAGCTTGATGAGAACCTGCGGACGCCGCTCAAGCGCGAGGGTTTCTTGACACGCGACGCCCGTATCAAGGAGCGCAAGAAGGCCGGTCTCAAGGGCGCGCGCAAGCGGCCTCAGTTCTCCAAGCGATAGCGACCGGAGCACTCTGAGCACAGCCCCCGCAGCTCGACGGCTGTTCGGCACTGACGGGATTCGCGGTGTTGCAAACCGCGATCTCACGCCGGATCTCGCTATGCGGTTGGGGCGCGCCTACGGGCGGCGTCTTGGAGCCGGTGCCCGCGTCCTGATCGGACGCGATACGCGCCGAAGCGGCGCAATGTTGGAGGCGGCCCTCGCATCGGGCATCGCCTCGGCGGGTGGCGAGGCAATTCTCGCGGGCGTGCTTCCGACCCCGGCGATAGCGGAGCAAACACTGGCGATGGGCGCGTCCGGCGGTGCCGTGATCAGCGCGTCGCACAACCCGTTCGCCGACAACGGCATCAAGCTGTTCGGGGCCGATGGCTTCAAGCTTCCGGACGAGGACGAAGCCCAGATCGAGGCGCTGCTCGACGACCAGGAGACCGAGGCTCCTGCAGGTGTCGACGTCGGTGAGATCACCATCGCCGAGGCGGTGGGCGAGCAGTACATCGAGTCGTTGCTACAGCGCCTACCTCTCGATCTTTCGGGCTTTGATCTCGTCGTCGACTGCGCCCATGGCGCTACCGTCATGACGGCGCCCGAGGTTCTTCGATGCTCCGGAGCGTCGGTAACCCCCATCGGGGCCGACCCCGATGGCGTGAACATCAACGACGGCTGTGGCTCCACCGACCTGTCGACGCTCCAACAGGCAGTCGCGGCCGGTGATCACGACCTGGGCTTGGCGTTTGACGGCGACGGCGATCGCGTGCTGGCCGTTGATGGCGCCGGCAATGTCGTCGATGGAGACCAGATCCTGGCGCTCTGCGCTCTGCGCCTGAAAGACCGAGGCGACCTCGTAGGCGACGCCGTGGTGACAACCACGATGACCAACCTCGGTTTTCGCCGCGCGATGGACGAGCACGGCATCGGTGTTTGCTGGACGGATGTCGGCGACCGCTACGTCCTGCAGGAGATGCGAACCAACGGCTACGTCCTCGGTGGCGAGCAGAGCGGACATCTCATCAACCTGGCCCACAGTCCGACCGGCGACGGTCTCGCAGCCGGCCTGCAGCTGCTCGAGACTCTCATCGAGCGCCAGGAGACCTTGGAACACGCGGCGCAGGTGATGACCCGGTCGCCACAGAAGTTGGTCAGTGTGACCGTCGCGAACAAGAACGATCTGCCGGACGCCGCCGAGGTGTGGGAGTTGGTCGCACGATTTGAGGAGGAACTCGGCGAGGAGGGGCGCATCGTGGTGCGGCCATCCGGGACAGAACCCCTCGTCAGAGTGATGGTTGAGGCCCCCACTGAACTTCTGTGCAGTGATTGGTGTGCTTCCATCGCCACGGCAGCTCAAAACGCCTTGGGAGAGTGAGCGCACCGTGTGCGGAATCATTGGTTACGTGGGGTCACGCCCCTGCCGAGATCTGGTCATCTCAGGTCTCGAACGTCTCGAGTATCGAGGTTACGATTCCGCGGGTCTGGCGCTGCCGAATGGTGATGGCTTCACCGCGGTCCGCGCGGTCGGCAATCTCGCCAAGCTGAAGGCCGCCCTCGAGGATGTCGCCGGCGACGCGACCTCGGGCCTTGGCCACACGCGCTGGGCGACCCACGGCCGAGTCACCCACGACAACGCGCACCCGCACTTCGACCAGGGCGGCGCCGTCGCCGTCGTCGTGAATGGCATCATCGAGAACTTCTCGTCGCTGCGCCGTGAGCTCCAGGCCGAAGGCGTGGTCTTCTCCAGCGAGACCGACGCCGAGGTGATCCCTCATCTGCTCGCCCGAGCCTATGAGGGCGACATCGTGGAGGCCGTCCAGAAGGTCCTGCCGCAGCTCGATGGCCACTACGCGTTCGTCGCGATGCATGCATCGGAGCCGCAGCGCTTGGTCGGGGCTCGGCACGAGTGCCCTCTGGTGGTGGGCGTCGGCGACGGCGAGACCTTCCTGGCATCGGCCATTCCGGCGTTCCTGCGTGAAACCCGTGACGTGATGAATCTCGAGTCGGGTGAGATCGTCATCCTCGAGGCTGACGGGGTAACCGTCCTCAACGGGCAGGGTCCGATCAAACGGACGCCGGAGACGGTGGACATGGACGACGACGCAGCTGAGAAGGCCGGTTTCGAGACCTTCATGCTCAAGGAGATCCACGAGCAGCCCCAGGCGCTCTACGACACCTTGGGTGACCGGCTGCGCCCTGACGGAAATGTCGTTCTGGACGACTTCGGTCTCGACGATGCGGCCCTGGCGCGCACGGAGCGGGTCCACATCGTCGCCTGTGGCACCTCGTACCACGCCGGCCTGGTTGGCCGTTACCTGCTGGAGGACTGGGCAGGCATCCCTGTTCATGTCGAAGTGGCGAGCGAGTACCGCTACCGGACCTGCCTGGCCGGCCCGGGTGACCTTGTCATCGGCATCACTCAGAGTGGGGAGACCGCCGATACTCTCGCAGCGATGAGGGTGGCCCGTGAGCGCGGCGCCCACGTAGTAGCGCTGACCAACATCATGGGGTCGCAGGCCACGCGGGATGCCGATGGTGTGCTCTACACGCGCGCCGGTCTCGAAATCGGGGTCGCCGCGACGAAGACCCACACGGCTCAGATCATGGGGCTGGCTCTGTTGGCGGTGAAACTTGGACGCCTCCGATGGGCGCTGTCGGGTGCTGGGGCGGCGGACCTGGGTGACGAGCTGCGCCGCCTGCCGGAGCTCCTTCAGCAATATCTGGACTCACCTCACCCGGCAGCGGTGGCCGAGGTTGCCCAGAGATACGCCAATCACCGGTTCTTCCTCTACCTCGGGCGTCACGTCGGCGTCCCGGTTTGCTTCGAGGGCGCGTTGAAGCTCAAGGAGATCAGCTACATCCCGACGGAGGCGTACGCCGCCGGTGAGATGAAGCATGGTCCGATCGCCTTGCTCGAGGAGGGCTCGCCGGTCGTGACGGTGGCGACGGACGGCCACGTCTTCGACAAGGTCGTGAGCAACATCCAAGAGGTCAGGGCGCGTGGCGCTCGCGTGGTCGCGGTCGCGACCGAGGGCAATGAGCAGATCGCCGAACACTCAGATGACGTGCTCTGGGTGCCGCGTGCTCAGCCGCTGCTGTCGCCGATCATCGCGATCCTGCCCCTGCAGCTGTTCGCCTACCACGTCGCACAGACCCTCGGTCTGAACGTGGATCAGCCGCGAAACCTCGCCAAGACGGTCACGGTCGAGTAGCGATGGCGGTCGTGGGCGTCGGAATCGATGTCATGGAGATCGACCGTTTCACCAAGTCCCTCGAGCGCCGCCCTCGTCTTGCCGAGCGCTGCTTCACATCCGCTGAGGCGGAGTACTGCCACAGCCGCGCCTTCCCGCCGCAGCACTTAGCGGCGCGATTCGCGGCGAAGGAAGCCGTTGGCAAGGCGCTGGGGATCGGTATGACCCGTTGGCGTCAGGTCGAGGTGATCCGGGGGCGCGGCGCCCCGCGCATTGCGCTCCACGGCATCTACGCTCAGCGGGCCGCCGCACTCGGTGTGACGCAGGTCCTGGTGTCGCTGACGCATGGAGACGCGGTGGCCATGGCAACGGCCACCGCGGTGGACGATCCGGTACCCGGCGACACGGGATTGGCCGCGGTCGCCCGGTAGCGGCGGCCGCCATCCTTAGGATGGCGCCATAGTGCCGACCGCTCGACCCTCAACAGACCCGCCTCTTCCGGGGCTGACACCACTCTTCGCAGCCGAGGCGATGAGCGATGCTGACCAGGTTGCCGCCGAGCGCTACGGGATCCCAACGATTCTCCTGATGGAGCGCGCTGGTCTCGCAACGGCCAAGAGCATCCTGAGCCGGTACGCCGATCTTGGCGCCGCCACGATCCTGGTCGGTAAAGGAAACAACGGCGGCGACGGAATGGTGGTGGCGCGACATCTCCGGGAAGCCGGGTGGCGCGTTGAGGTGGTTCTCGGTGCGGGAGAGCCGCCCAAGACTCAGGACGGCGCGTTGATGACCAGGATCGCCGCCGCCATCGGAGTCGAGGCCGTGCCGTTGGATCCGGCCGCTGACCCGCCCGAGGGCGTCTTGGTGGACGCACTGCTGGGAACCGGAGGCTCGGGCGAGCCTCGTGGAGTCATCGCCACGGCAATCTCGTGGGCTGCCGGGGCGCCGGGACCGGTCGTCAGCTGCGACCTGCCCTCAGGCGTAGACGCCGACACGGGACGCGCTCCAGGCGTCGTTGTCACCGCTGACCTTACGACGACGTACCACGGGGACATGCCGGGCCTCCACATCGCCCCAGGCCTGCTCCATTCGGGTGAGGTCGAGGTGATCGACATCGGTATTCCATCCGCCACGCAGGCGCCGGTCGCTGCCTGGCTCACTGGGCCGGATACTCCACGCGTCATACCGGCCAAGGTAGCCGCCGCCGACAAGTACGCGGCAGGGGCGACGCTGATCATCGCCGGCGCCGCAGGCCTGTCCGGGGCTGCGTGCCTGGCAGCTGAGGCGACACTCCGTGCGGGAGGAGGACTGACGGTCGCCGTCGTGCCCGAGGCGATACAGGCGACCTGCGCGCGAACCGTTCCCGAGGTGATGTTCTCCGGCGCGCCCGGCGACCATCTCGACTCCCGAGCGCTGGAGGAAGTCACGCGCCAGGCGGGGCGAGTCGGCGCGGTGGCCATTGGTCCGGGTCTGGGGCGCGCCGAGCAGAGCGCGGAACTCGTCTGGGCCGTCATCGAGCAGATCAGCACGCCGCTTGTCATCGACGCGGACGGGCTTTTTCACGTGGCAAGCGCCCCTCATCGCCTCGCCGCACGGCAGGCGCCCACCCTCCTGACTCCTCATGCGGGCGAGGCAGCCCGACTGCTCGGCGTCGAGCGGGAGGCGGTCGAGGCCGATCGGCTACACAGCGCCATGCGGTTGGCTGAGCTGACCGGCGCGCATGTGGTCCTCAAAGGTGTCGGCTCGATCATCGTCGCGCCTGATGCCGAGCCGATCATCAATGGCGTCGACGCACCAGCGCTTGCAAGCGCGGGAACCGGGGACGTCTTGACCGGTGTCGTGACGGCGCTGCTGGCCAAAGGCCTCGGCGTCCGGGTCGCCGCGGCCGCCGGCGTCGCGCTGCATGGTGCAGCGGGTCGTCGTCTGACGGGCGACGGCGCGACCGCCGGCGATCTCCTTCACGCCTTGCCCCACGCTTTGGAGGCTCGGTGAGCAACGATCGCGCACTCGCTCGTATCGACCTCGGTGCGATTCGCCACAACGCGGAGCGATTGGCCGCGGCTGCGGGAGATGCCGAACTCATGGCCGTCGTCAAAGCGGACGGCTACGGGCATGGCGCCGTCCCGGTGGCACGCGCGGCACTCCAAGGTGGAGCCGCTTCCCTTGGCGTTGTAACGACGCGGGAGCTTCGGGAGCTCCGAGAGGCCGATATTGACGCTCCCGTCCTGGTGATGGGCCCGCTTGACGCCGCGGAGTTGCACGAGCTGTCCATGTGTGAAGTCGTCGCGTGGACGCCCGACTTCGTCGAGCGTGCAGCGGTCGTCGGTCGTGAACGGGGGAGTGCCGTCCGCCTTCACCTGAAGCTCGATACGGGAATGGGGCGCCTCGGTGCGCGGCCGGAGACCATGGCTGAGCTTCTGGATACCGCAGAGCGCACGGATGGCATCGAGGTGGTCGGGGTCATGACGCACTTCGCCACCGCAGACGAGACCGAGGGGCCAAACGCGGGATTCTTCCGCGAGCAACTGGTGCGTTTTCGTTCTCGCTTCGCGGAGGTGAAGGAACGCTTTCCCGACGCACGAGCCCATGCCGCCAATTCCGCGGCGCTCTTGCGGGATCCTTCGGCCAGTTTCGACCTCGTGCGATGCGGAATCGCCCTCTACGGCGGCGACCCGTTCGGAGAGGACCCTGAGCAGCAGGATCTTCGGCCGGCACTCTCGTTGCACTCATGGCTGGCAGTCGTGAAACCGCTCTCGTCCCGAGACAGCGCCGGGTATGGGAGTCGATACCGCGCTCCCCGGGCGACGCGTATCGGGGTCGTGCCGATCGGCTACGGAGACGGTTACGCCCGCGCCCTGTCAGGCGCGAGCGTGTTGGTGGGCGGGCGCGAAGTCCCGGTGGTGGGTGCGGTCTCAATGGACCAGATCACCATCGAGCTCGGTCCGGAAGGCGACGA
>CAMYIK010000078.1 GCA_947258365.1 uncultured Thermoleophilia bacterium
TTATCCAGGTCCCAGGCGTATTGGAGAATCATGCCGTCGGCGTCCGACGATCCGCTGCCGTCGAGAGTCAGCGGCTGGCCCTGGTCTACCATGTAGGGACCGTCGGCGTCGGCCACCGGAATGATCTCGTCGCGGAAATACCCGGCGTCGATGGCCGCCGCGACCCGTTGGTGCGAGCGCAGCGCAAAGGCGTCGAGTTTCTCCCGCGAGATCTCCCACTTGTCGGCGATGATCTCTGCGGACTCTCCCTGCTCGATCAGCGCGTCGTCATCCACTTCGTAACGTTCCCTGAAGCGCACGCCGTATGCCTCGCCGCGGTTCGGCACGTTGGCAAACATCGGTACACGGGTCATCGACTCGACTCCGGCCGCGATCACCACGTCGTAGCCCCCCAGCGACTACTCCCTGGGCGGCGAACTGCACGGCCTGCCGAGAGGAGCCACACTCCCGATCCTCGGTGACGCCGGGAACCGTTTCGGGAAACCCGGCGGCCAGAGCCGCGGAGCGCCCGACGTTGAGGCCCTGCTCACCGACCTGGTCGACGCATCCCATGATGACGTCATCGATCTCGCCAGAATCAATTCCGGTTCGATTCACGACCTCGTGCAAGGTTGTTGCAGCGAGATCGACGGGATGCCAGTGCGCCAGAGCGCCTCGGCGGCGGCCGACGGGCGTGCGTGCGGCCTCGATAATGAAGGCATCTTGTGTCATCGATGGGAGACCTGGTGAGAATAGCCCCCGTGGACCAGCAGCGGAGATTGGCGATGCGGAACCCGTTTCTGATCGGCGAGCGTGTTTACCTACGCCCGTACGAGATCGATGACGCCCCTCGTGCCATGGCATGGATGAACGACCGGGAGGTCACCCGGACCCTGGAGACCCGCGGCCCGATCAACCTCGAGCAGGAGCAGGAGCAGGAGTTCATCCGCAACTCGATTGGGCCCACCTCGATTGCGCTGGCGATCGTGCTGAAAGACGACGATCGATTGATCGGCAGCTCCGGGTTCAACACGATCGACCACCCGTCGCGCATGGGCACCTTCGGCATCGTCATCGGCGAGAAGGAACTCTGGGGCCAAGGAATCGGAACCGAGGTGACTCGGCTGGTCTGCCACTACGGCTTCATGGACCTCAACCTCAACCGAATCGAGCTCGAGATCTTCGCCGACAACATCGGCGGCATCGTCGTCTATGAGCGCGTCGGTTTCGTGCGCGAGGGTGTGCGGCGAGAAGCGCGAGTGCGCGACGGCGAGGTGATCGACTCCCTGATGATGTCGATGCTGCGACCGGAATGGGATGCGCGCTATGGGGACTGACTCCCTCTTTCCCAAGGCACGTGACGTACGCGTCGTGCGCGACGGTGTTGAGATCGCCGCGTGGGTGATGGGCTCAGGCCCACCGCTCTTGCTCCTGCATGGCTATCCCCAGACCCGGGCGATGTGGCACGGGGTCGCTCCCGCCCTGGCCGAGCGGTTCACCCTGGTCGCCTCGGATCTTCGTGGCTATGGCGACAGTTCCGCTCCCGAAGGGGATCCTGCGCACGGGAACTACAGCAAGCGCACCATGGCGGCGGATCAGCTCGCACTCATGGACGAGCTCGGGTTCGCACGATTCGCTGTGGCAGGGCACGATCGCGGAGGGCGGGTCGGGCACCGAATGGCGCTCGACTATGCCGACCGGGTCACGCGTCTGGCGGTACTCGACATCGTGCCGACGCGCGTGGTCTTCGCCACGACCACCAAGGATCTGGCAACGACGTACTTCCATTGGTTCTTCCTCATCCAGCCGGACGGTCTTCCCGAGCGCCTCATCAGCTCCGACCCGGACTACTGGCTGGATGAGATCTTCGATCGCTGGTCCGCCCCGGGCACGGCATTCGATGCCAGGGCGCTTGCGGAATACCGGCGGTGTTTCACTCGCCCTGCGAACATCCATGCAAGCTGCGAGGACTACCGCGCCGCCGCGGGAGTCGACTTGGAGCACGATGCGGCAGATGAAGCACGTCTGGGCCAGCCCCTACTGGTGCTGTGGGGTCTGCGCGGTGCGATGCACCGGATTTACGATGTGCCCGCGACGTGGGCTGACCTCGCGACCGAGATGACTTCATCCGGAATCGACTGCGGCCATTTCCTTGCCGAAGAGCGGCCTGCTGAGACGGCTGCCGCGCTCGGAGAGTTCTTCCGCGCCTAGTTGGCGGGTGTGGCCGGCGCGGGTGTGGCCGGCGCGGGTGTGGCCGGAGCCGGTGTGACCGGCTCCGAAGGTTCGGCCGGCGGGGCCGCCGGCTCATCATCCGGCGTCTCTTGCCCGGGATCTCCACCCTCTTTCGGCTCGTCGTCCTTCTTGGGGTCCTTCTTCTTCTTCGGGCCGATCTCGACGAAGGCGTCCTGGGCGGAGTACTGCCAGCGGTAGTCCTCGTCGCGCTTGACCTTCCCGTTCACCAGCACTTGGCGCGTGTAGCCGATGGTGAAGCCTGCCGCTCCCGCTGGTTGCACCACCTTTCGGGTGCCGGGCTCCAGCGCTCGGTTCAGCTTCTCGTTGACGCGCGGTGCGCGGCCCCCTTGCTTGAAGCTGACCGTGGTCTCGACCTCACGGCCGAGCTTCGAGGAATACAGATCGACGCTGATGCCACTCGAGCCGGCAGACATCTTCATCAAAACCGCCGCCGGCCAGTCGTTGCGCACGATCAGCTCGGGCCCTCCCCACGAGACGGTCGCCTCTCGACCTTCCGGATAGCGCGAGATATAGAACTGGTGCGGTGTGTGCGTGATGATTTCCAGGCCGCCGAAGAACGCGGCGTTGTACACGGTCGTCGCGATCTGGCTGACCCCGCCGCCCACCGCGTCCTCCAGGCGGCCGTTGACGATCTGACCGGCGGCCACGAAACCTCGCTCAGATGTGCGTTGGCCGAGCTCCTCGTTCAGGGAGAAGCGGCCATTCGCCGGGATGATGGTGCCATCAAGCACCTCGGCGCCCCTTTGGATATTGGTCACCCGAGACGGGCAGCAGGCGTAGGGGGTGGAGAAGCTCGCGATTCGTTCGGTGATCCGAAGCTTGCGCGCCTCGGCAGTCGTAAACTCGGGCAGAATTCGAGTGAAGCGCGCTCCGGTGAGCGGCTTACCGGCCCGAGCAACCAGCGTCGTGGCGAGTCGCTCCATGTCGACGCCCCGTCCTGGGCGGGACGGATTCAGCTTCACGCGTTCACCCACGATCTCGAACGTCGCGTCTTGGGCTTGGCGCTCACCATCGGAGAAGGCCGGCCCCAACTTCTCGCTCAGGATCTCCGGATCGAGAGTCACCTTGAGCCTCGGAGGCTCTGGCGCGAAGCCGAGCGCGGAGCGGACATCCGCCTCGCTGAGGGACCCGCGCACCGTGCCGAGGATCACCGTCGGTGGAGTAGTGAGCAGCGTCTGCGCCTTGGTTCTGGCCCGCTCGGCGGCAGCATCGAAAATCGCCGGTTGGATCTCGACGACTGGGGCCTCGATGCGACGCGGGAAGCTCTGGAGCTCTTGCATGAGCCGGTCGCGCTGCAGAGTCCGCCCGCTCTCGGCAGGAGAGAGTTCGATCTCGGTAGCGCCAACCGTCAAGTCCGCGGACTGGGGGGTGACGTCGATGGCGACGCTGACGCGATCCAGTAGCTCATCGAGCAGGACTTCGTCATAGGAGAATTCCAGCGGCACCTCTCGAGTGTCGGCAATGCCGAGTCTCCCCAGGGCCCGACCGATGGGATCGCGACCCTCGGTCGCGGCATCGAGGGCGACCGCGATCTGCGGCTGGGCCTTCAGCGCCCGACGCGTCACGCTTTCGGAGAAATCGGCGACCAACCGGGACTCGATGACCGTGCGCTCGTCGATCAGGACGCGCGCATGCTCGCGGATGCGGGTGTCGGCCTCATCGCGTGACAAGCCGCCTACGGCAACGCCGTCTATCTCGACGTTTGGAGGCACCTCGCTGCCTTCTCCGCGAGCCAGGGCGACGAAGGCGCCGCCAAGCAGCACCAGGATCCCAATGGCGATCGCGGCGATGCGCACGCCCCAGCGGGGCAGTCGATGCTCACTTTCACTGCCGATCACCCGGGTGATTCTAGAGGTGGTGCTGCAGACCTTCCCGTCCGCCTGGCACCACTCGCCGACGATGGGCGCCCAAGAGGCATACCTCCAGAAGCACCGACGCTCCGAGCGGCACGTTGTGCGCCACGAGCGGAGTCCGTCGAATGGTGGCGTGCCCGTAGGCGCGGCGGCTGCCAGGGGTCCCGGGGGGCGGGGCTCCTGGCGGCCGACCTCAGGGCAAATCGCACGTCCAGCCGGGATGTGCAATTCGTCACGGTGGCACCCACATCCGGACCTGCCCGGCCGCGAATCGGGCATGGTTCACCCCCATGGGCGTGACGCCTCAGGAAATTCGTGACCGCATGGACGTGGTGCGTACGCGCACACTCGAGCTCATGGCCCCCCTCGACGCCGAGGGGCTGGGCCGACAGGTCGACCCGATCCTGAGCCCGCCCATTTGGGATCTGGCGCACATTGCGGCCCAAGAAGAGCTGTGGCTGGTCAGGACGCTCACGGGTCGGGACTCGATCCACCCGGAGTTCGAGGCGATCTACAATGCTGTCGAGACGCCGCGGTCAGAACGCGGAGCCATGGATCTGCTCGAGTTCGACGAGTGCGTCAAGTATCTCGACGCCGTGCGGGAGCAGGCATTCGAGGTGTTGGAACAGGCCGATCTTTCGCCAGGTGGAGAGGAGCTCACCGCCGAGGGCTACGTCTTCGAGATGATGGCCGAGCACGAGGCGCAACACACCGAGACCCTCCTCCAGGCACTGAAGATGATGGAGCCGGGCGACTACGTGCCGGCGAATCGGCGCGAGCTTCCCGCACGGCAGGTGGACATCGCCGGGCGGGTGGAGATTCCGGGCGGCGAGTTCGAAATGGGTGCGCCAGAGGGTGGCTTCGTCTACGACTGCGAGCGCCCCCAACACACGGTCTCACTGGATGCGTTCTGGATGTCGCGACATCCGGTGACGATCGGGGAGTACCTCGACTTCATGGCAGACGGCGGGTACTCCCGACGCGAGTTGTGGGACCCTGATGGCTGGCAGTGGGCTACCGAGGCAAACGTGCAGGCCCCGATGTACTGGGAGCCCGACGGCGACGGCTGGGCGGTGCGTGAATTCGAGCGCACGGCCGCGCCGGACCCGGAGCAGCCGGTCTGCCACGTCTCGTGGTACGAGGCTGACGCCTGCGCACGCTGGGCCGGCGGACGTCTGCCTACCGAGGCCGAATGGGAGCGAGCCGCCCAGGCCGCGACCGATCTTCGCCCTCATGCCAATCTGGACCAGCTGGCATTCCGCACCGCGCCCTGCGGCGCGTATCCGGACAGCGAGACCTCCGCCGGGTGTCTCCAGATGTTCGGTGACGCTTGGGAGTGGACCTCGAGCACGTTCTCCGGCTACCCCGGCTTCCGTCATTTCCCCTATCCGGAGTACTCAGAGATCTTCTTCGACGGCCCCTATAGGTCTCTGCGCGGTGGAGGCTGGGCCACTCAGCCTCATGCGGTCCGCACGACCTTTCGCAACTGGGATCGCCCGCTCCGGCGACAGATCTTTTCGGGACTGAGGATGGCGTGGGACCAAGCCTGACCTCGTCGCGGACAGATGTAGACGCGTTGCCCTTCAGTGTCGAGGTGCACGTCGGTCCGGGTGACTTCCGGGTGGAGATGGCTCGCGATGTCGCGCGAGGTCTCAGCGCGGCGTCCAAGGAGCTCCAACCGAAGTACTTCTACGACGCTCGCGGATCGGCGCTGTTCGAGCAGATCACCGAGACGGCCGAGTACTACCAAACCCGCACGGAGCGCAGCATCCTGGAGCGGATCGCCCCCGAGGTCATCACCCGCCACGGCATCGACGAGGTCGTCGAGCTCGGCGCGGGCTCGGCGCGTAAGACCGAGACTCTCCTTCGGGCTCTCCATGCCCGGAACGCGGCGGCGCGCTACATCCCGTTCGATGTCGACCCACACATGCTGGTCGATACCGCGGGCCGGCTTTCCGCCCTGCTGCCGGGGCTCAGTGTGCACGCGGTCGCGGGCGACTTCGAGCGTCACATGGCCACGATTCCGTCGCCCTCCGGCCGACGCCTGATCGTCTTTCTCGGCGGCACGGTGGGCAACTTCAGCCCTGGGGCTCGCGGCGGATTCATCTCCAAGGTCGCCCAGCTCATGGATCCGGGCGACCTGCTCCTGGTCGGGACGGACCTGGTGGGGGACGTGGCACGCATCGAGGCCGCCTACAACGATGCGACCGGCGTCACGTCCGACTTCAATCTCAATGCCCTCCGGGTTTTGAACCGCGAGCTCGGGGCCGACTTCGACCTTGGTCACTTCGTGCACGACGCGCGTTACGACCATGCTCAGGACTGCATCGAGATGTTCGCGCGCGCGACCTTGGCCCAGCGGGTGCGGGTCGAGGAGCTGGGCTTGGATTTGGCCTTTGCCGAAGGCGAGGAAATCCGCACCGAGATCTCCTGCAAGTTCACGCGCGAGTCGGTATCGCAGATGTATGAGAGCGGGGGCCTGAAGCTCGCCGAGTGGCACACGGACCCGAATCAGTGGTTCGCGGTGTCTCTCGCCGCCCGCGACTGAGCTCTACATCCGTCGCCGCGGCGACGGCTTGCGTTTCGGCCCCGGGCTCGGCAGCCGAAGCAGGTGGGCTCCGGCGATAGCCTGCCATTCGCCATACGGCTCGAGCAATGCCTGCGTGTCCGAAACGGTGGCCTCGCCTCCATTCAGGCGCTCGCAGAGTCGAATCAAGCCGAGATCCCCTGTGGGGCCAAGCTCCCATCTGCCGAGGCCGCTGGTGAGGACGATGGCTGCGGTCCACGGGCCAACGTCGCGCTCTGTCTGCAGGCGTTGCGCGGCTTCCGCGGTCGGCAGCCGGCGCAAGGAGTCGACGTCGATGCGGCGGCAGACTCGGATGAGCGAAGCGGCGCGTCGCGCCGAGAGGCCATCCGCCGCGGCGGCGGCGGGCGGCAGTTCGCCAACCTCCTCGACGGTGGGTGGGCGCCGCGGATAGTCGCCACCTCTGTCGAGTCGGCGCACGATGGCGCGATGGGTGTTCTGGGCCTCGGTGGTCGTCACGAGCTGACCGGCGAAGGCGGCCACGAGCGCCTGTCCCACGGTCGCGAACCGGGCGGGCCTCAGGCCTCGTTTGGCGCGGATAGCTCGACCGATGAGCCGGTCGTCCTGAAAACGCTCCACGAACGGGGTGTGGTCGACGTCGGTCGCCAGAACATGGCGTACTTGGTCGAGCGTCGCCTCGGTGTCCTTTTGATCGAGGTCGACCTCCAAGTCCCCGTCGCGCCGCTGGAGCACCTTCACGGTGTGGCTGTCAGTTCCGACTCGGACGGCGATCTCCCAGATGCCATCGCGTCGCCGTCGAGTGCCGCCGGCGTTGCCGTGAAGCGAATCGGCAAGTGAATAGGGCTGGCGCGGGCTGAGCCGCACACTTTGGCGCTCACGAGCTGCTGGCATGGACGAGAGCGATCGTAGCCAGGAGCGACCATTCGTGGCCCGCTGCGCAGGCACGATCGGGCAGATTCGGCTGCGGCGGCTGGCCTCGCGTCTATGATCGACGACCCGGAATGACTGTTGAGACCACCGCCCTTGAGCAACGGCTCTCACTCGAGCTCTTCGAGGGGCCACTCGACCTGTTGCTGACGCTGATCCTGCGGGAAGAAGTCGACCTGCTCGAACTCCCCGTCGCGGAGCTGGCAAGCGCCGCGCTTGGCGAGGACGAGCTCAAGTGGGAGGCCGACACGGCGGGTGAGCTGATCGTTCTCCTCGCGGCCACCGCGGAGCTGAAAGCCCGGGTCATGCTCGGCGAGCAGATTGACGAGGAGCCCGACCCCGACGCGATGGAGGCTCGCGAACGCCTTGCCGCCCGCCTGATCGCCTACGCGCCGTTCCGGCGTGCTGGCGAGTGGCTCGGTGAGCGTGCGGAGGTCGGTCGAAAGCACCACTACCGGAGGGCGCCGATCGAGGATGCCGTCGCTCCGGTCCAGCCAGGGGACGTCGCTGAGCTGGCGAAGGTCATGACTCGGCTGTTGATCCCGCCCCCCCAGCCGGCACTTGGGCACCTCACGATCCGCCGCGTGAGCCTTCCCGAAGTATTGACGCGCCTGCGTAACGCGCTGGCGACAGCCAAGCGGATCAGCTTCGAGCGCGTCGTGGGTGACTCTGGCCCCCTAGAGGAGGGGATGACCTTGATCGCATTGCTTGAGCTCGCTCGCCGTGGGGAAGCACAGCTCGAGCAGCCCGAGCCTTTTGGTGACATCGCAATCGTGCCCGCCGGCACATGAGCGACTCAGGTGAGATGAACGACGATCCCGTCCAGTTGGCGCGCGAGCTTGAGGCGGTGCTCTTCCTCAGCCCGGATCCGCTCACCCTCGAGGATCTTTGTGACTTGGCTGAGGAGGCGCCTGGCTCGGTACAGCGGGCGCTCCACCAGCTGGAAGAGCGCTACGGCGCCGCGAGCGGTCTGGAACTTGCCGAAGTGGCCGGCGGCTACACCCTCCGTACGCGTGATGAGGTGGCGCTGATCTGTGACCGGTTGCGCAATCGTCCCGCGGAAGACCGCCTCTCCCCGGCGGCGATGGAGACCCTTGCGGTCGTCGCGTACCTCGAGCCGATCACCCGTCGCGAGATCAGTCGACTGCGGGGAGTGCAGGTCGATGGAGTCGTGTCGTCTCTCGTCGAGCGGGGGATGCTGGAAGAGTCGGGCCGAGCCGATGAGGGCGGCGCGATGCGGTACAGCACGACCCGCGCCTTCCAGGAGCGCTTCAACCTCAAGGCGTCTGGTGACCTGCCACCGCTGGAGCGCTTCGAACTGACGGGCCCTGAGGCGGACTCGATTCGTCATCGCCTGGCCGACACCGGGCATGTTGCCTCAGCCGATGATGGCGATGATGGCGATGATGGCGATGATGGCGGAGCTTGAGCGTGTCCACCGTGCTCTTGCACGAGCAGGGGTAGCGAGCCGGCGCGCCGCCGAGCGCCTCGTTGTCGACGGCCGGGTAGCCGTCAACGGAGAGCTTGCGACCGTCGGACAGAAGGTCGCCTCCACGGATGTGCTCACCGTCGATGGTCAGCCTGTGAGCGCCGAACGGCCGGCGGTCTACCTGATCAACAAGAAGCGTGGCGTGATCTCCACCGCCGCGGATCCCCAAGGTCGCCCGACTGTCGTCGATGATCTCCCGGCGGAGCTTCGCCTCTATCCCATAGGTCGCTTGGACCGCGATACGACAGGAGCGCTACTGGTGACCAACGATGGGGAGCTCGCGCATCGGCTGATGCATCCTCGCCACGGCATGACGAAGGAGTACGAAGTGCTTCTGAAGGGGGACGTACCCGAGTCGGTCGTCCAGCGCCTGCGGCGGGGCGTCGAACTCGACGACGGCGCCACGCGGCCTGCGGGGATCCAACGGATGAGTCGTAGAGCGACCGGCGGCACATGGTTGCGCTTTCGCCTCTCGGAAGGGCGCAACCGCCAAATCCGGCGCATGGCCGAAGTGGTGGGACATCGTGTGATCCGACTCCATCGCCCGAAGTACGCGGGCTTGGACATCACCGAGATGGAGGCCGGTGAGTGGCGGGAGCTCTCGAGTGACGAGGTGAGGCAGCTGGCCGCGTCTGTCGGACTCGGTCGATGAGCATGGATGGACGAGTGCGCGCGGTGCGCGGCGCGATCACGGTGGAACGCGACGATGCTCAGGCGATCCACGAGGGCACCTCGGAGCTGCTGCGTGAGGTGCTCGGGCGCAACGGACTCACGCCGGATGATCTGATCTCGATCATCTTCACGGCGACACCAGATCTCACAAGGGAGTTCCCTGCCGTCGCGGCGAGAGAGATGGGCCTCAGCGGAGTGCCGCTACTTTGCGCCAGGGAGATCCCCGTCGAGGGGGCCATGCCCCTTTGCGTCCGGGTGATGCTCCATTGCTACTGCCCGGCTGACCGTGAGATCCGTCACGTCTATCTCCGCGACGCCCGGCAGTTGAGGACCGACCTGCCGGAGTAGGCACGGACCGGTCGGTTCGTGATTTCATGCCGCCGCGTCGATATCGAAGCCGAGGTCCAGTGAGATCGCGGAGTGGGTCAGCGCGCCCACGCTGATGGCATCGACTCCGGTGGCGGCGACATCCGGAATCCGCTCCAGGGTCATGTTCCCCGAGGCCTCGAGCTTGGCGGCTCCGTCTACCAGCCGCGCCGCTTCTCGTAGCTGCGCGTTGTCCATGTTGTCGAGCAGGATCCAGTCCGCCTCAACCTGAAGGCCGGCTTCCACGCCTGCGAGGTCATCCGCCTCGACCTGGACGAGTACGTCGGGGTAGCGGTCTCGGGCGGCCGAGACCGCGTCAGCCAGTGACGCGCCTGCCAATGCGAGGTGGTTGTCCTTGACCAGTACGCGGTCGTCCAGACCCATGCGGTGATTCGTTCCGCCTCCCGCCGCGACCGCAGCCTTCTCGAGCGCCCTCCAGCCAGGGGTGGTCTTGCGGGTGTCGAGGATTGCGACGTCCCCGGCCGCCTCCACAAAGCGCGCCGTGAGGCTGGCGATCCCGGACAGGCGTCCGGCGAAGTTCAGGATCGTGCGCTCGCCCGTTAGGAGGCCGCGAGCCGGGCCGGAGATCTCGGCCACGACCGTGCCCGCGCGGACGAGACCACCGTCGTCCAGATGCCAGTCGGCGACGAGCCCCAGCGTGGAACACACCGAGTCCGCCGGGGCGCGTCCGGCAAAGACCCCGTCCTGGCGAGAACGCAGTTGGGCCGTTGCGTAAAGATCCGCCGACAGCACCACCTCGGAGGTGATGTCGCCACCTTCACCGAGGTCTTCGGCGAGCGCCGCCGCGACGAGCGCGTCGAGGCTCAGGCCAGCTCGAGCATGCGGTCGAGCGCCACACGAGCCCACCCGGCCACCTCCTCATCCACGCTCACCACGTTGGGA
>CAMYIK010000079.1 GCA_947258365.1 uncultured Thermoleophilia bacterium
GACGCGATGATCATTCCGATTGGCGCGTCGCGAAAGACGATGCGGTAGTGCTCATCGCCGGCCGCGAGTCGGCGCCGCAACTCATCGAGGTCGCGATTCGGGATCTCGATGAGGGCATCGCGATCGATGCTCTCGGTTGAGTGGGCTTGGAAGGAGGCTGCCACGGGAGGGCTGGTGTGGGTTGCCTCTTTAGGCTGCCTCACACGTACTGAAAGTGGCACTGACCGAAAGATGGGAGCGGCCCGCGGGTGAGCTCCCTCGTCCGGGGGGCGGGCTACGCGCCAACGAGCGGCAATCGGGCGCGCCCGATACCTGGCAGCACCTTGCCGGCCTCTACGCCGAGCCATCCTTCGAGCAGACTCGCGTAGACCGTTCGGAACTCGGTCGTGACCCGCAGGTTGTCGTCAGGGTCGAGCTTTGCCAGCCCGGGAAACTCGCTGCGAATGCCGCCATTCGCGCGGTCGCCGACCACCAGCGCCAACCCTCCGGCGCCATGGTCGGTGCCATTGGACTCGTTGTCCTCCGGGCGTCGTCCGAACTCGCTCCACACCAAGGTGATCACGCGCCGCGAGAGACCTCGCGCCTGAAGATCCGCCTGCCACGCCCAGAGGGAGTCGCCGAGATCCTTAAGGAGGCGCTCGTGCTCTTCCGGTTGGTTGTCATGGGTGTCGAAGCCGCCCTCGGCAGTGAGGGCAGCGATCCTGGTGCCGAGGCCCGCGTCCAGCATCCGCGCAAGATTCTTCAGCCCGCGGCCGGTCTCGGTGTCCGGATAGGGCACGGGGGTCGGGGGAAGATCCTTGGCATCGCCCGCGAGCGGCTTGAGCTTGTTCTTGATGGTGATGGTCTGGCGGTAGCCGAGCTTTGCGGCCTTCAGCGCGGTCGATCGGGTGGAGCCCGCCGCCGACTGGCGATATGCCGACAGCAGCGTGTCCTCTTCCCAGACGCCTCGCACCCACATGCTGAAATCGCCGGGGTCATACACCGTGGCCGACGGCGCGCGCTTCGATGACAGCACCGAGTCGAAGTTCCCGTTCAGGCTCACGGCCTTCAGGGGGTTCGAGTACCCGCCCATTGCGTCGAGTGTGCGGCCTAGCCATCCGGTGGTCACCCGAGACGGCACCGCGATGCCGGTGCGCCAGAACCCGGCGGACCGGAAGTGCGACAGATCGGGCTTCGCGTAGTCGACCGACGGCAAGACGGCGACCTTGCCGGCGTCAAAGAGCTTTTGGAGACCACCGAGGGCGGGATGCCAGCCGAACTCGGAGACGCCCTTCAGCGGAAGGGTCTTTTCGGACGCGATGCCGACACGGCTCCGAAGCTGGTGATAGCGCGGGTCCGCCAGAGGGATGAGTGTGTTCAGACCGTCGTTTCCACCATCCAGGCAGAGAGAGACCAGGATCGTGCCGTTCGGATTGTCGGCGGCTTCGGCCGCGGCGGCGTCAAGCAGGCTGTGTAGCGACATGCCGGATGCCGCCGTGCACGCGACGAACAGGCCGGCCCCGCGCTCCAGGGCGTCGCGTCGCGTGATGCCTCCGCCCTTGGCGAAGTTCTCGAGGCCGTCGAGCGCCTGATCGGGAAGCGGCACCATGCGCGGCGCTTGGGCGAGAGCCCGCCGCCGAGTGCTGCGCCAGTCGTCGCATCCGTTGGGTGTCGGTAGATCGGTCATCAGCACACCTGAGCGTCGGGGCCGGCCAGCAGCAGATGGCGGAGACCACGCTGGCGCTCTGCCGCGTAGTGCTCCTCGCTCCACGGGTGCCGGACCGCCCGCTTTGCGTATTGGCGCATCGCGCGCTTGGTCGTCGGGCTCGTGCGCGGGTCGCCGACCGCTCTTCGCGCCCGCTTGATCGCCTTGTCGACACTCTCGCCAACCGGGACGTCTCCATCTTTCAGGCGCTCGCCGAGCACGGCATTGGCTGCTTGGTACCGGGCCAGTGTGGTGTGGCTGGAGATCCAGGCGGTGTTCTGTTCCCACCCGGCCACGCTTGGGGGGTGGAAGGGGCGCTGGCCCATCAGGAACAAGATCCACGCCCAGTGGTCTTTGCCATCCGGGCGCCACCGGGTCTGGCGCATCATTCCGGCGAGATAGACCAGAGGCGGCTTCACCATGTCGGGCTGGTCGAGGCGCCGGTAGAGCGCGGGGCTGGTGAGGATCAGCCTCAGTACCGGGCGCACGTTGGTGCCCGAGCGTCGGTAGATCCGGACCATCTTGTTGAGCAGTGCCTTGGGCGGCGGCCCGGGTGAGAAGTAGTTCCAGAGCTTCGTGCAGATGAACGGCGCGTGCTTGGGGTGATTCACGGCGATACGCACGACGTCCATCGGGCCGAAGCGTCCCTCCTGACCCAGGATGCGCTTCACGCCGTTGTCGTGGTTCTCGGCGTCCCAGCCGAAACGCCTGCGCTCTTCGTCGTAGACGAATCCGGTGAACGCACGCGCCGCTTCACGGACATCGTCCTCGGTGTAGCCGTTGTTCACGCCGAGGGTGAACAGCTCGAAGAACTCCCGGGCGAAGTTCTCGTTCGGGTCCTCCTTCGAGGAGTCGATGAGGCTGAGGAACAGCTGCATGGCGCCGTCGTTGACCATCGCCTTGGCCAATTGCTGGAACGAGCCCAGAGCATGTCGGCGGATCGTCCAGTACTGACGCAGCATCAACGCGGGCTCATCGATGGCCTCGCCGGTGGTGGCGAAGTGGTCGTGCCAATTCAACGTCATCCGCTCGAGCAGCGGATGGCGGGTGCGAGTCGCGCGGTCGAGCCACCACATGACGTCATGGCCCCATTCGGTCTTCGGCTGCAGCCTCTTGCGGTCGACCTTCATCGGCCGACCGCTGAGTGCCCTGCCCTTCGGCTTCAGGAGCTGGTTGACGGTTGCGGCGAGCGGGGCACGGCTGCGACGCTTGATCTCCTCAGAGCGGGCGCCGAAGCCGGCACGCCACATGAGGCGTTCGATCTGAGCCTGTTTGCGGGCAGCCTTGGTCATTCACCCTGGTATCGGCGCCCTGAGGTCCTCCTTTGAGGGAGTGGACAGCTCTCTAACCCAAGATGAGAGGCCCGCGGGCCTCAGGACGCCCTAGCCAAGCTCGGCTTTGGCAGTCGCGAAGGCCCAATCGAGCCAGGGAGTGAGTGCCTCGAGATCCGCTTGTTCGACGGTCGAGCCACACCAGATCCGCAGGCCTGGAGGGGCATCGCGATAGCTGCCGATGTCGTACGCCACGCCTTCGTTCGCCAGCAGCGCGACGATCCTTTTGGCGAACGCGGCCTGACCATCAAGGTCGAGGGCCGTCACCTGATCGTCGACGATCACCAGGCAAACGGAGGTGTTCGAACGTGTCGCTTGGACTCTCGCGAGGTTCTCGACCCAGGGCGTTACCGCGTTCCAGTCGGAAAGCACCCGCGTGTTGGCGTCCGCCCTGTCCCTGAGCGCGGGCTGACCGCCGACGCTCTCGGCCCACGAGAGGGCGTCGAGGTAATCCTCGACGGTCAGCATCGACGGAGTGTTGATGGTCTCTCCTGCGAAGACGCCGGAGATGAGCTTTCCGCCTTTGGCGAGCCGGAACACCTTCGGAAGAGGCCATTGGGGGGTGTAGCTCTCGAGCCGCTCGATCGCCCGCGGCGAGAGGATCAGCATTCCGTGAGCGGCCTCGCCCCCGAGCACCTTCTGCCAGGAGAAGGTGAACACGTCCACCGCGGCCCAGTCGGTGTCTTGCGCAAAGGCGGCGGAGGTTCCGTCGACGAGCACCAGGCCCTCTCGATCCGCGCTCACCCAGTCGTAGTCCGGCAGTCGTACACCTGAAGTGGTGCCGTTCGCGGTCATGAGCACGTCTCGGCGGAAATCGACCTCTGTGAGGTCGGGCAGCTCGCCGTAGTCGGCCTCGATCGCGCGCAGGTCGTCGATGCGCAGTTGCTTCTTGACGTCCGTGACCCATCCGTGGCCGAAGCTCTCCCACGCCAGAACGTCGACTCCACGCTGGCCGAGCATGGTCCACATGGCCATCTCAAACGCACCCGTATTGGAGCCGGGCACGATTCCGCAGAGATAGTCCTCGGGAACGCCAAGCAGTTCCTTGGTCTTATCGATCGCGAGCTTCAGTCGCGCCTTGCCCTCCTTCGCGCGATGCGAGCGCCCCAGGAAGGCGCCGTCCAGCACGGCAAGACTCCAGCCGGGGCGCTTGGCGCAGGGTCCGGAGGAGAAATTGGGGTTGGCAGGCCTGTCGTCGGGTTTCTCGATCGTCGTCATGGTCCGAACCCTTCCAGACGAGGCAGTCGCCACGAGGTTTTCGTTCTGCGAGTCGGTCTGCTCGTCATGCGGGCCAGCGACGGTCCTGCGACCCGCAGCTCCGGTATAACGCGTCTGTGCTGATCGTCGTCTCGCCTGCCAAGGCCCTCGACTTCGAGTCGCCTCTCGCGACCAAGAAGCGCAGTGAGCCGCGCTTGATGGAGCGCTCCGCGGAGCTCGCGTCCATCATGGCCGGAAAGTCCAAAGCCGAGATCGGCTCTCTGATGTCGTTGTCTCCCCAGCTCGCGGAGCTCAACGCCCAGCGCTTCTCCGACTGGCAGCCTGCCCCGGAACCGGATGCCACTAGGCAGGCAGTACTCGCATTCGACGGCGACACCTACCGAGGCCTGGAAGCACCGACCACCTTTGGTGAGCGCGACTTCACGCACGCTCAGAAGACGCTGAGAATTCTCTCGGGCCTCTACGGAGTACTGCGTCCACTCGATGAGATTCAGCCGTACCGCCTGGAGATGGGCACCAAGCTGACCAATCCGCGAGGCGAGGACCTCTACGACTTCTGGGGCGACGAGATCACCGAGACCCTGCGCGAGGATCTCGAGGCGAGCCCTGGTGCCGACGCCCTGGTGAACCTGGCCTCGAACGAATACTTCCGGGCCGTGAAGGCCAAAGATCTCGATACGCGCGTCGTGACGCCGAGCTTCCTCGACGCGAAGAACGGCGACGAGCCGAAGATGATCAGCTTCTTCGCCAAGCGCGCCCGCGGGGCAATGTCAGGCTGGATCATTCGCGAGCGAGTCAAGAGCGTTCGTGCTCTCCAGGAATTCGATGGACTTGGCTATTCCTACGACGCCGATCGCTCTAGCGCCGACTCGCCCGTATTCGTCCGAAGCCAGTAGCCCGAAATCCCCGCTATGCCGCGTGGTTGGCCTGGTGTAGCGTCGGCTCATGATCGATGACGTCAGAGAGCCCGATCTAGCCGATGGGGACGAGCACCTCGGTGAAGCGCCCTACAGCGACGAGCAGGTGCTGATGGCGCTCGATCGCGCGACATGTTCTGCCGCAGGCTGCCTCGAGCCGGCCGACTGCATGCACTTCTTTACCTCGGGGCTCAGCGAGGATGCCGAGCTCGTCTTCTCGTGCCACGGCCACGGTGACGATTGGATGTACCCCCTCGAAATCGGCTCGATCGAAGAGGAGGGCTGGGAGGGGCACTGGCGCCACCATCTGGGGCGCAAACGCTGGCGGGGCGACAAGCTCGTCGAGGACTTCGTACGGCAACTGTACGAAGCCCCGCAAGCTCTCGCCGACTAGGAGCCGACCGGGGCGCCTTAGCCCGTAACGGCGAGTACGTCTTTCACGGCAAGAGAGCGGGCCTGCGGCCGAGCGACGGCCACCTCTGCTGGACGTCAACTTCGACAACCTGGCCGATCATGTCTTTGTCACCTTCGAAGGAGCATTCATCCTGGCCCGGGCCCTGGGTGACACCGCGCAGATGGCTCGGCAGCTTCGGCTGCTGCGACAGCTTCTTCAGATGGCGCCCGGGGTGAGCGCCCCGGTCTCCGTTTGACGGCGCGAGGGGGCGCCGATCGGTTGCTCGTCCCGCCCGGAGCGGACCGCTAACTGGGGGACACCATCTCCAGCTCGGTGCTGATGTCGAGCGCCGCGCGCAGCGAACGCGCCACGCCGCAGCCGCCGACGTGGTGCCGATGCGCCCGCTCGGCCGCCTCGCGCTTGTCCTCAGGCGCGACGAGTCGGTACGTCACTCGTACTCGGTGCATGATCATGATGCCGTCGCCATCGATCTCGATGTCGCCCTCGGCGACGGCGGTAAGCCGATCCTCCTCGGGATCGATACCGCGCACGCTCAGCGCCTTGCCGAGCGTTCCGGTGAGGCAGGCGGCCAGCGCACCGAGAACATGGTCGAAGGTGCTGGCGTGTTCCTGGTGCGGACCCTCGTCGGGCATGTCGTAGAACTCAGCCTGGAAGGTCGGGACTCCGTAGGTGGCGGTCTCACCAGTGGTCTCGAAGCTGGCCTGCCGCACCGGCGGCCGCTCTCGGGCGACCTGGGCCCGGATGGTGCCGATCTGGGAGTTTCGTGTGGTGGTCGACATGGGGCTCAGAATATCCGATCCGACTGCCTGTCCGGCGCCCCTCGCTGCCTCGCCCGTAGGCGGCGAGGCCATTCGCGGGGGGTTAGGAGCGACCCGTGGTCATCTGACCGCGAGAGCGAATCTGATCTCTTAGCTGAAACCAGCTCGGGGTGGTTCTCGAAGAAGCGGATCTTCTCGTCCGCGATCATGTCGCCATCCGGCGAGTCCTGCGTGACGAGGGCCGTGAACGATTCGGCGATGTCCTCACGTGGGGCGGAGCTCGCGTAGTCGGTCACGAAGTCCTGGACGTGGCGGTCCGCGAACTTCTGCATCGCGCCCAGGTTGCTGTCTAGAGAGCTAAACGTGCGGTCAGCTCCCAAACGTGTTGCCAGGTTGGATGTCTGGCACCTCCACATCGTCGGGTACGAGCTCTCGCAGCGCTGCCGGTGTGCCCGTCAAGACCGGGAAGGTGCCCCAATGCCCGCAGAGCACCTTCTTGACGCCCAGCAGGCGCACCGCGTGGACTGCCCGCTCCGGTCCCATTGTGAAGTGATCGCCGATCGGCAGGATGGCGACGTCAGGGGAGTGGATCTCCGCGAGCAGCGCCATGTCACCAAAGACGTCGGTGTCACCGGCCTGGTAGGCGACCAGTCCATCGGGGAAATGAAGCATGAAGCCGGCACCGCCGCCGCCCTCGACCATCGCGGAGCCTGGATCACCGATGCCGCTGCCATGGTTGGCGAACACCATCGTCGCCCGGATGCCGGCAACCTCGACAGTTCCGCCGATCCCGATCTGGTCGACCGCGCCAACCCCCTCTCCGTTGAGGTAGGCGCCGACCTCCCAGCTTGCGATTACGGGGGTCCCGCTGTCGCCGACGAAGCTCGCCAGGTCGGCGATGTGGTCGACGTGCCCGTGGGTAACGAGCACCGCATCGACCGGCCCCGGAGACTTCAGGTTATCGGGGCACTGCGGGTTGTTCTCGAGGAAGGGGTCGATCAGGACCCGCTTGCCCTCGCTGGTGACCCAGAGCCACGTCCCATGCCCGAGCCACGTCACCGAGTTTCCATTCAGATCCATTGCGATCCTCCTTCGATCTCGGGCTTTGGAGTCTCCGCCCTCGAAGGGGCACGGCGCAACAGCCCCGGTCAGCTAAGCCACAGCTCACGCATGCCGGAACCACCCGCGGGTCGCGCACCAGGAGTCGATAGATCTGCTCGCCGTCGGCCGATTGGTCGGCAGCCACGAGACTGTTCTCGGTCAATACTCGCGCAGACCCCGGGGGGTGTCGCGATCAAGCCCACGGGCGATGGATCCACGCCTGGGCATCGATGTCCTGGAGGCGGACTGTCCTGCTCTGGCCCACCGCAGCTCCACTCACCCGGGCATCGCCGAGGAGCGCTCGCCGCGCATCAGCTCAGCAGCGTATTTCGCAACCGCCGACCAGCTCAACTCCCCCACCACATTGCGGCGCGCCTGTTCCGCCTGGGCCGTGGCCTGCGCCGGCGAAAGAGCAAGCCGGGCGATCAGGGATGCGGCAAGGTACGAAACCGCTCCACGCCCGCGGATCGGCACTCGCAGGGGCCCAACCCCACCGCGCTCGATGATGGTCGCGGCATCCGCCAGACCGGAGTGGTCCCCGACGATCGGGACCGTTCCACAGGCAGCGGCCTCGGCCGCGACCATGCCAAAGGCCTCTGCGAGGAGGCTCGGCACAATGCTCGCCTCGCAGAGCGGCCAGGCATCGGCGAGGACGTCATGGTCAACCAGACCAAGCCACGTGGTGCGCTCCCGGAGCGATCGCGCCGCCCGCCAGTAGCCGTCGCCAAGCTCGGGCGCGTTAGCCTCGGAGGTGAAGAGATCCGAGAACGTGTAGCCGCAGCTCTCGGGCAGAGCAGCCTCAGAAAGACGATTGGCGATCTCGATCGCCAGGTCTCGGCGGCCGACCGTGCAGGCTTCGACAAAGGCCTCGCAGTGCTCACGAGCCGGTCCAAAGCCGGCAATCAGTAGGCGTGCGCGCGGCTCGCGCTGAAGCACCAGCGGCCAGGCCAGGAGCGCGAGGTGAAGCGCCTTCTGCGGGATGAGCTTTCCCACGAAGGCGACGAGGCGGTCCTCGTCGGGATTCACAGCCTCCAGCTGGTCGAGGGCATCGGCGTCGATGTGGCGCTCCTGGTAGTCGCCGATCCGCCCCCCGAGAGGTGGAAGGTCCGCAAAAGTGGCCTTAGGCACCAGCGCCCGGAGGCTCTCGCGGGCCGGCGCGCCGCGGCCGCCCGGATGGGCCTCGATCTTGGCCGCGACCGTTCGGCGCAGGGATCCGAGAGCGTCGGCGCGGTCGGCCGCCGCCGAGGGAGCGAAGCGCTCAATGTCCACCCCCGGGGGAGCTATGTGGACACGACCCGCGATGCATGCCTCCCCAAGCAATTCCACGGTGCGATCGGCCACGTGTTGGGAGCCCACGAGGACGCTCGTCGCCCCGGCGAGGCCCGCCCGTGCCGGGGCCACCAGACTGGAGTCCTCGCGCAGGGCGTACTCGAGCTCACTGCCATGAACCTTCACCGCGTAGGGCAGCCGACGATGGGTGAATACCGGCGCGAGCGCGCTGGGCAGCGGGATGGCGTGGTTGACGAGCGCACCATCGACGTCCCATTCGTCGAGCACCCATTCCGCGGCTGCGGCCTGGCACTTGGCGAAGCGCCTCCGCTGCGTCTCGGAGAGATCGATCACGCGCTCGACCTGGAAGCCCTCGTACCGATCGAGCACGTACACCGGCAGCAAGCCATCGATGTCCGGGCGAACGAGGGTGCAGCGACCCTGCCCCGCCCCCGGCGGCACCAGCTCACGTCGCGACGCCACGCGTTGCCGGCCGTCATCCTGGGCGGACATCTCGAGGAGCACTTCATCGTTGATCTCGGAGAAACGCCGGGCAGAGGTCTCCTGGCAGACCAGCACGACGTCGTGGCCGGCTTCGAGCCATGCCCGGGCCAGGTTGAGCGTGTAGATGTTCGATCCCGTCGCCTCGAGCAGATACCCATGCCAGATCAGCAGGGTCGCGCGTGCGGAAGACGCAGCACCGTCGGTGACGGAGTGTTCGGAGGGAGGCGAGGTGTTCAGGGATTCTCCTGGGATGAGGTTGCTCAGCCCTGTTGTCGTGGGTTAGTTACCCGCTGACTTGATGATTTCCCTGCAAATCCGATGGGCCGTGTAGGGCTCGAACCTAGCCTGCAAAGCGAGCTAATCCACTCTCGCGAGACAGCACCGGGGCAGCACCACTACGTACGGATTGCCCCTTCGGGCGCGGCAGAACCCCTAAGGCGGAAAGCAGGACTACTCCGTCAGGCCGCTCACGGCATCAAGCCGAGTTGGCCCATGATCGCCGCTATGTCGCCGTACTCGCGGCGCTCGAGGATCTTCCCCGCGCGGACGGTGCACACGTAGCACGCAGGGTTCTCGAAGGTGCGGTTCGTCGGGGGGATGGTCTGACCGTCCGGCGTCGTCAAGGGACCGGTGTGGGTACCCCGCCAGATCACCTCGACAACGCCTTGATCGTCATCGGTGCTGAAGACGTTCGTGATCTCGCCGGCCATATCCGGGAAGGCCCGTTTCCACCCCTGCGCAGCCTCTCCGATGGCGTCACCACCGTGAAACTCCCGACCGGTCGCCATCTCTGTGGCGACCGAATCGTCGCTGTAGTGCCCGACGAAACGATCCATATCGCCGCTACTGAGAGCGCCGATGTTCTCGCGCGCCAACTCTTCAAAGGTCATTGTCCCTCCCCGGTCTGCGGTTTCGATCTCACGACCCCACGCCGGCGTTGGGTGGAGCGAGCCGACGAGCCCCACATTCACGCGGCGGGGGTTGTGCGGGCAGCCGTGCGGCCACCGAGTAGTCATGCGGGCGCGCCGTGGCTCACTGCGGGGAAGCCGAGGGCTGAGGGGCTCGACGCGGGCGCCCCGAGATCAGCTCGACTGTGGATCCCGCATGTGCCAGAGAGCCCGTTACAGATGGCGGTCTCTGTCGACCTCGCCCTCGAGCAGCACGTGCGTATACGTGTTCGCGGTCACGGCCAGGTTCCGCTGACCGACGCGTTCGCCGATGTTGGCCCAAGGTACGTTCTCTCGGTGCCAAAGGCTGATGCGACGATGCCGAAGGTCATGCGGTGAGAACAGCGGGGTGCCGGTTGCCGCACATGCGCGTCGCATCTCGGTCCGCAGCCGTTCCTGGGTGAGCTGAGGCAGCACCAAGGCTTTCGGCGGTCGGTCCTCGCGGGGCACTAGATCGAGCACGGCGGCGAATAGATCGGGGGGCGCTTGAACCCAGCGCGCGCGACGTGTCTTTGAACTTGCCTGCGATACGCGCCATTGGCCGTTCGCCTCGTCGATGTCAGCCCAAGTCAGCGCCTCCAACTCGCCAACCCTCATGCCGGTGGCCTCGAGGATCAGAATCGGCAATCGGTAGCGGGGGGCGACGGCACCAAGGACCGCCTCGACGTGCTCAGCAGTCGGTGGGCTGATTTCCTCACGCTCTTCTCGGGGCAGCTTGACCCGTCTGTCCCTTGCCGGGTTCGGTTCGATGTCGAAGTGGTCGAGGATCTGCCGCAGCGCCGTCAGCGACTTGGCGATCGTGCTG
>CAMYIK010000080.1 GCA_947258365.1 uncultured Thermoleophilia bacterium
CTTTTCGAATGAAGAACTCTCGCTCGTGCATCCGGCGGGAGCAGTAGTCGAGCAAGCGGTCCTCATCGGTGTCGTCCTTGTGACCGATCTGCCCGATGATCGCCGAGCGCCGGCACCACATGTCGTCGTGATCGATCCACTGGTCCATCAGCGGGGAGAGGGCGATACGCTCAGTTCGCCACACTGCGCCGACCAGGCGGATAGCCACCTCGTCGACGAAGTCCCACCAGGCGCCGTCGATGATCAGTTCACGGTAGAGCGGCACCATATCGAGCCCGATGAACTGCTTCGCCGCGCGCGCCACGTCGATCGCCAGGTACTTCTCTTCACGATGGGGCTGGCTCCACAGCGCTCGCACCACCGCCTCGTACTGGGCGACATTCGTAATCGGGAATCGTGAACAAAGCTCCTTCGCGATCTCTCGGCGGCCAGGCTTCTGCACCCCGTAGAAGGGCATTTCGGTCTTCATGTACGCCTGCATTCCCGTGGCCTTCTCGGGGTTCGCGCGCGCTCCCAGTTCAGCGGCGGCGAATTCGGTCACCTCTGTGATGGGGTCGGCCTGCGTCACAGCGCCACCGCACCGACGAGGTAACCGATCGCCGCGGTGAGCGCCATTGCGAGCGCCCCCCACACCAATACACGCAACGCCGCACGAGGAATGGGCGCGCCCCCAAGGCGCGCTCCTATCGCTCCTAGGCCTGCCAAGGCGATCAAGGTGGCGACGACTGTCAGCACGACTCTCAGGGTGCTACCACCAATGGTCACGGCCGTCAGGGGTAGGGCGGCGCCGATCGAGAACGACAGAGCGGAGGCCCATGCGGCCTGGAAGGGATCCGCGCGCCCGTCTTCATCAAGCCCGAGCTCGTCTCGAGCGTGGGCGGCGAGAGGGTCGTTCGCGGTGAGCTCGAGCGCCACTTGATGAGCGAGCTCCGGGGAGAGGCCCCGCGCTTCGTAGATCTGAGCCAGCTCGCGGAGCTCCTCGTCGGGCTCGACCGACAGCTCCTGCCGCTCGCGCTCGAGGTCGGCATCCTCCGTGTCGCGTTGGGATGCAACCGAGACATACTCCCCCGCGGCCATCGAGAGCGCTCCCGCCGTCAGACCGGCCGCTCCGGCGGTAAACACGGCTCCGCTCGATCCGCCGGCCGCCGCCACGCCGAGCACCAGGCTCGCCGTGGACACGATGCCGTCGTTGGCCCCCATGACCGCCGCGCGCAGCCAGCCGGTGCGCCCGCTGAGGTGAAGCTCCGGGTGCCGAGACCTGAAGGGTGGTATCGCGCTCACGTGCCGACGCCGGGGCGACCAGCCATCTGCAGCCGTCGCTGATTGCCGTCGACGTCCACCTCGAGCGCGAATCCCGCCCGCGCATAGGCCTGTTTGGCACGATCGACGGCTGCGGGCACGACGGTTGCTTCGAGGCTCCTCTGCATTCTGCAACTCTCGTCTCTGGCCACGGTCCAAGCAACCCGTGGTCCGTGGGCCCTTACTGGCACGCGCGGGAACTCGTCCAGCTGATGCTCTCGCGTGAGGGGATCCGCCAACAGCGCGCTCCCGACGCGCCTGGCCCGAGTCCTACGCTGACTACTTTCTGGCGAACAGATGGTGGAAGGCCAGGGGTAGTTGGTGCTCTACCTGGCGTACCCGACTTCCTGCAGTAGCCACGCGTTGCCATCCGGGTCGTCGAACGGGGCAAACGACCCGTAGTCGGCACGCTCTGGATGGAGTCCGGGCTCGGGTCCCGCGCCGCCGAAGTGGAATGGTTCTTGGACGTCGACCCCGCGTGTCAGCAGCTCCACGCGCGCCGCCTCGATGTCGGAAACGACGAGGTGCAAGCCGTGGATTGAGCCGGGCGCGGCCTGCGGGAACCCGCTCCCGATCATGATCGAGCACGAGGAGCCGGGAGGCGTCAGCTGGATCAGGCGCAAACCCTCATCGGCCATGTCGGTGTCGGTGACGAAACCGGCCATGTCGTAGAAATCCTTCGCCCGATCGACGTCAGCGACAGGAACGACGATGAGCTCGAGCTTCATGTCCACAGCAAATTCCTCCCTCTGGGGCCGAGCTCAGCCAACACCCCGGCGGCGGCGTGCGTAACGGGCGAAACCCGCAACGCCACGGCGGCTTCTTCGGCGTGGGTCAAGGCTTTCGGTCCAACTGGCCGATGACTATGGGGCACGCCCCGGTCGGGGCTCTCAAGCACAGGCCACGGAGGGCCGGATGGACAAGATCAAGCGGACCATTGCCATGGCGCGAGTGTCATGGGACGTGCTGCGCGCCGACCGAGAGTTGCTGCTCCTGCCGGTCTTGTCATGGATCTTCAGCGCGATTCTTCTCGTGCTGATTCTTGCTCCCGCGGCCATCGCCGGACCAGACGAGTGGGGGGTCGTCGAGTACATCCTCGGCGCGGTCGCCTACTTCTTCGTCTCGCTGGTCGCGATCTTCTTCAACGCGGCCCTCGTCTTCGCTGCCAACGAGCGACTCAAGGGCGGAGACCCGACCCTGAAGAGCGCTCTTGGCGGCGCCTGGCACAGGATCGGCGACATCGTCATCTGGGCCGCGATCACCGCCACGATCTCGTTGGTCTTGAGAGCGATCGAAGAGCGGGCGGGCTTCGTCGGCGCCATCATCACCGGGCTACTGGGCTTCGCATGGACGCTCATCACGTTCCTCGTGCTCCCCGTGCTGGTGATCGAGGGCGAGAGCGCTACTGCATCTCTCAAGCGCTCCGCATCTCTCTTTCGCGAGACCTGGGGCGAGCGAGTTGGGGCTCAGATTGGGTTCAGCCTGCTCGGTCTGTTCGCAATCGTCCCGGCTATCGCCGTGATTGCAGTCGGCGTGGCGATCGGCGGGCCGGTCCTGATCGTCGCGATTGCCCTCGGGATAGCGATCATCGCAGCGGCAGCGGCTCTGATCACGGCCCTCTCGGGCATCTTCCAAACCGCGCTTTACCACTACGCCACGACGGGTGAGGGAGTCGGGAGCTTCTCCGCCCACCACCTGCGCGCCGCCTTCGCCCAGAAGCACGACCGCCGCTTCGGCCTCTAGTTGGGGGAGGTAGGCTCGGCCGGAAAGCGCCGCCAAAGCACTCAGGGGGAACAGCCGTGGCGAAGGCAATCCACATGATGATTCGCGTCGTCGACGAGGAGCGCTCGCTCGACTTCTATCGCCGCGGCTTCGGCCTCGAGATCGCCCAGAGGGTCGACTTCGACGACTTCAGCCTCATCTACATGTCGAACCCCGAATCGGAGTTCGAGCTCGAGCTCACCGTGAACCAAGGTCAGGTCGCGCCATACGACCTGGGAAACGGCTACGGCCACATGGCGGTGAGCGTCGACGACCTCAACGCCGAGCACGCGAGGTTCACCGCCGAAGGCCTTGAGCCAGATCCCCTGAAGGGCCTAACCCACGGAGACTTCAGTGCTAGCTACTTCTTCGTGACCGACCCCGATGGCTACCGCATTGAGGTGCTACAACGGGGCGGGCGCTTTCACTAGTCGTTTCGCCCTAGGATCCTCTAGACCGAAAGGCGCTGCTGAGAAGCTGGCGCCCCCGCAAGGCGCCCGGGCGTTGGGCGCGCAACTCGTCAGGTGGGGTATCAGGTGCTCGAAATTGTTGCGGTGACCTACGAGGGTTCGGCGTCAGCAGGCCAGGCGCTGAGCAATCTGCGCGAATCCCGGGACGACCCGTGGGTGCAGTGGCTCGGGCTGATCGAGCACGACAGCCAGGGCGAGTTCACCGTCACCTCACGTGACCCAGAGGTTGACGAAGGCAAAGCCGGCAAGGACGCGGGCATTGGCGCTTTGACCGGCGGGGTCGTCGGTCTCATCGGGGGGCCGCTGGGCATGGCGCTCGGGGCCACCATCGGGGCCGCGATCGGCGGCATGATCGGTGCCACGGGCGAGAGCGCCTTCAAGCCGACGGTCGAGCAGCTCAAGGGACGGCTGCCGCAGGATGCCTCGATGCTCGTCCTTGTCGGCGAGACCCGCACTCAGGAGGAGTTCCTCGTTGCGGTCGGCGCGGAGGCCGACAGTGACATCTTCCGGCTCCCGCTCACCGATGAGCAGAAGGAAGCTCTCGCCGAGGCGCGGAAAGCGGGCTGAGGGGCGCTCTAGTGCGTCAGCCACCGAAGGCATAGGGGCCCGTCGGATACCATCGCTACGACAGCCAAGCGAGGACGGTGGGGCTATGGCAGAGCACGACGTATATGGACCGATTGATTTCGTACTGCTCGAGTTTCCTGATCAGAAGCCATCAGGGCATGTCGCCGAGGCGCTCCTCGATCTGATCGACGCAGGGACGATTCGCCTTTACGACATCGTGGCTGTCCGCAAGGCCGCCGATGGCGGCGTCACGGGTTTCGAGCTGACCGACATCCCCGGCGATCTCGCCCAGCTCGCCGGAGCGCGATCGGGCCTGCTGACGGATGAGGACTTCGCCGAGGTCGGGGCGGCGATGGAGCCAGGCACGATCGGCGTGCTGTTGGTCTACGAGAACGCCTGGGCGGCGCCCTTCGTCGCTGCGGCGAGGGCCGCGGGTGGCGAGATGGTCGTCAGCACCCGCCTGGCGGCCCAGGACGTGATGGATGCACTCGACGCCGCTGAAGCGGCCGGATAGGAGAAGGTATGCCTGGACTGCTACGAGGTGTGGCCCGCACGGCCGCCGTCGCCGGTACCGCGAGCGCGGTAAGCGGCCGAGTGCAGCGCCGTCAGGCGGAGAAGTTCGCCGGGCGCGACGCCGACATCGCCGCCAATCGGGGAGCTGGATACGCACAAGGTGCCCAAGCAGCGAGCCAAGCTCCGCCTCCGCAACAGGCCCCGCAGGGCGGAGACGACTCGATCGCCCAGCTCAAGCAGCTGGCCGAGCTGCGGGATCAGGGCATCCTTACCGACGATGAGTTCGCGGCGAAGAAGGCGCAGATCCTCGGGATCTAGCGCGCGAGTGACTCGGACGGTGCCAGCCGCCAGTGCCCGGGGACGACGGACCATTCCTGCCCCGTAGCGGAGACTCCGCTGAACCCGATTCTCGAGGCGCACCGCTAACCGACCCGATCAGGCGGGCGCCCTGCCGCTAGATTCCGTCAGGGCGCCCGTAGCTCAGTTGGACAGAGCAGGGGACTTCTAATCCTCAGGCCGCAGGTTCGAATCCTGCCGGGCGCGCCTCCATTATGCCTGCTCAGGGTCGGTTTCTGCAATGGGTCGGCAAGGTAGTTAACCGGTAACGGACGCTGAAGTGGGAGAAAATATGGATCAGGACAGATTCTGGCGCGTCGGTGCCATTGTGGTCGCCGTCGTGGTTGTGGTGGGGCTCGCCATCGCCATCGGCGTCTCTGCGTCCGACGACGATGACAAGGCGGCTGCTACGGCGGAGAGCGCCGCGGCTGAACAGGAGCGCGCGGCCGCTGAGGACGACCTGCTGGTGATCGCCATCGCGCTCGAGGCTGAGGCCCAGGATGAGCAGCTGGCGGCGGAGGACATCGCTCGTCTGAACGAAGAGCAGCGTCAGCGCGCCGAGGCTCGCAAGGCGTACCTCGTTTAGTTGCGCCAGGTCGCCCAGGCGGGAGCCGCCGCAGGCAAGGCCGACGCAGAGGCCCAAGCCAGCGCCGACGACCAGCAGGCGGCCGAGGCGGCACGACAGGCACGCGAGCAGCTGAAAGCCGAGATCAACGCGCTGAGCGATCAGGCGGCGGAAGGGTCCGATGCCGAGCAACGGCAGGACGCAGTGACGGCATACGAGCAACTCGAGAGCGCTCTGGCGTCTGGTGGCGCCGGCGCCTAAGGTGACTCAGCGAAGCAGGGCGAGCATCCGGTCTCCTCTACGCAGCAGGTCCTCGCGGAGCTCGAGCGGCTTGGTGGCGAGATTGACAGGCTCCTCCAGCAGGCCAGCGCGGCCGCGACTGCCGGCGACGTCGAGGGCGTCGTCGCAGCCCTGGAGGAGATCGGCGGTCTACTCGAGCAGGCGGCCGGATAGGCGAATCCACCCGGTCGGGCGAGGCACATCCGGACTCGCACAGCTCGGCTCGTCGTCATCTTTCGACGAATGGCGCGGCCGAGCTGTTGTGCCGCGCCGGTCGACTCGGCGTGGGGGTCTCGTAAGGTGGAGGTTGGAGGTGGTGAGGGTTTCTGGGTGTGGTTCGGGCAGGGGAAACGGGTGCGGAGGTGGCTCCAAGAGGGCCGGACGGGAGCAAGCGGGGAGATTGGAGCCCCTGGTCCAGGCTGTGTTCTACTGTTTGGCCTCTCAGATCAATCTCTCGAATCTGCAGGCCGATGAACGGCGCGGACCCACAAATTGCCTGAAAATCTGCTGCTTCTGATCCTTAGGCAGCAGTCTCGAATCCTTCCGGGCGCGTCGCCATCGATAGTGGTGAGACCCTCCGAATAAACGCCCGAGTGGCACGCTGACGCGACGCCTCAAACGACGGCTCGCTCGCCCGATGATCGGCCCGGGCCTCGGCGCGCTCCTGACCTGAGCGACGAGTTAGGCCTGCAAGCGGTAGCTCAGGTCATAGCCGAGAGGCTGACCATTGCCTCCTCGAGGCGGTGGCGGTTCGTAGCGAGGGCGTTTTCTGCGTCGGTCTCGCGAGCTTGAGCACGCTCCAGATCCTCACGCGGAGTCGACGTATCAGCTTCGGCGGCGCGGCGCGCGCGATGGGCTTCGGCAAGCGTGTCGACGCTCGACCGAGTGGCGGGGAGTTGGTCCAAGAGGCTCTTGGCGAGACGCACAACCTCAGGTTCCGGGGCTGCGCCTTCTACTCGGTAGAGGGCTTCACGAGCTGAGTCCATGCGCGCGGGCAGCTGGTTCCACGCGGCCTGTCTGATGCCATCGACCTGTTGGGCATCGTCGCCCTGGTCAGCGCGAAAGAGGGCATCCCCGCGCCATCGTGCGAGGGGGGAGTCCAGCTCGTCGTACAGCCAACGAGAGTCGGCATAGGCGGAGCGTGCTGAAGAGCGCCACGCTGGCACGGCCGATGGTGGAGTGTCCTTGGCAGCTCCGCCCCTTCCGATCCTGGCCGCGAGCAAGGCCACGCCCGCGATCACCAGCAGGCCAAGCACGACCCATACGGCGACCGGGATGTCGGAGTCGCTACTGCCGTCTTGGCCGCTGCCCTCAGTGGTTGCGGGGGCCTCGCTCTCGGTGGTCGCGGGAGCTTCAGCCTCCGAAGAATCGGACGCTCCCTCATCGGGAGCCGCGACGCTCGTGCTCTCCCCGGACGAGGAGAGGCTTGGGCGTTCGCCCTCACCGTCGCCGCAGGAGGTCAGCATCATGCAACCGATCAAGACCGCCGCCGCGAACGCGGGCCACCGTGCAAAACGCCCGGATCGATTCGATGATGCGTGCGGCACCGAAGATGACGGTACGCGGTCCGGGTAGGTCAACCATCCGAAACCTATGCGAGGGAGCCCGCTCGTCTTCATCACGCCTCCATTTTTGCATGTCGAGAAGCCACCTGCTCGGCGCTCGTCATCTATACAGGTGGCCTCGGTCTCCATCGGTGCACGTCCCGCTCCGGGGTGAACCAGTTTCGGGTGGTCATCTCGACGAGAACCGCGATGTCATCGCCGGTGGCAACCGCGGTGGTCGGGCGGCCTCACTACGCAAACCGGTGCGGGTTTCCTTACTCAGGAACAGCGTCTCTGGCAGGGTGCCGGGCGGCACGCACCCGCTTGTCGTGAACCTGGGCGGACATGGAACAGCCTGGTGCCGACGCCGCAGCCCAAAGCGGTCAGCTTGCGGGCAAACACCAGAAGCTTGCACTCGAGCTCGTACACGAATATGGGGCCCTCACCCTCACCCTCGCCGTCGGCGGCATCGGCCTCACGTTGATCGGTGCGTTCGTGGCGTGGACGTCGGGTGACTCGGGCAGCCTGAACGGGGTACAGGGGCCGCAAAACGCCTGGTTCGCGATTCTCTATGCGCTCATCGGCACGACGGCCGTCGTGCCGGTAGCTCGCCACGCCTGGCCGGGGATCATCCTCACGCTTGTCTGTGCGCTGGCCATCCTGATCGCCGTGGTCGGCAACCAGGGGGTCCCGCAGTTCTCGACCAGCGCGGGCTACTGGCTGAGCCTCATCGGCGGGAGTCTGCTGGCGCTTGCCGGCCTGGTGGCGCTTGTCTGGCGCCTGTCCGCGCGTGAGACCCCCCTCTTTCGCACGTCGATTCGCTCGCCGTGGCCGTGGCTCTCCGGGTTCGGGATCTTCCTCGCGGTCGTGGTCTTCCTCGCCCTCTTCCAAGTGCTCTTCGTCGTCGAGAAGCAGAGCTGGCCCCCCCTCCCGACGCGATCACCGCAGACGGCGCTCAGGCGGCGGCTGAGGACTTCGTTGCGGGAGACCCCAAGCCTCACGACGTGGGGCTGGACTACTCCTGGACGACAGCGGCCACCATCACCCCATGGGCCGAGGGCAGAAACTTCTTTCCACGCATCTTCGCCGACATCAGAAGGGCGAAGTCGTCAGTCCACATCCTCATGTTCGGGTGGAATAACACCGAGATCGGCATGGAGATGGCCGAGCTCGTCAGGGCGAAGGTGGCCGAGGGGGTGGAGGTTCGGGTCCTCGTCGACTCCTACGGATCCGGTCCCACCGGGCGGCACAAGGAGATGTTCGACACCCTTCACGCCGCGGGCGCCGAAATCGTCGTGAACGACGTATTGCCATTCGACCGCGACGGCGTGCTTCCAAGGCGCGCCCTCGACTGGACTCAGGATGAGGTGGGCCGTACCGATCACCGCAAGCTCTACGTCATCGACGGCCTGGTCGCCTGGACTGGCGGCGCCGGCATCGAGAGCCACTTCGCCAACGGCAAGTTCCACGACGTGATGGTGCGGGTCACCGGTGATGTGGTGCGGCAGGCTCAAGCCGCGTTCCTCACGAGCTTCCGCAGTCATGACGCGACGCTCCCCAAGGATCTGAGCCCCTACTTCCCCGAGCAGCCCGACCCAGGCTCAATCCAGACCGCGCTTCTCCAGGTGGTTCCAGGTGGATTCGTCGCGGCGACCCAGTCGGCGCGCGAAACGATTGATGGCGCGCAACGGCGCCTCGACATCATGAACCCGTACTTCACCGACAAGGAAATGATCCAGCGCACGATCAGCGCCGCCAAGCGCGGGGTGAAGGTCCGGGTCGTCGTCTCCGAGACGTCGAACAACGAATTCGCGACCGCCGTGCTGAGGCACTACTACAGCGACCTGCTCGATGCGGGAGCGGAGGTGTGGGAGCTACCGGGCACCGTCGTGCACGCCAAGCTGATCGTCGCCGATGATTGGGTCCACTTCGGAACCCTCAACCTGGACGCGTGGGCGCTCTACCGCAACTTCGAGATCGCCATGGTCGCTCAGAGCGCCGAACTCGCGGAGCTCATGGAGCAGCGCGTCTTCGCGCCTGACATCGCTCGGTCCCAGTCAGGTACGCCGCCTTCGGGCTTCAAAGAGAAGCTCGACGGCTGGGTGTGGGACAAGCTCGCCTACTTCCTCTAGCGGGCGTTTCCGCGGAGCACGGGTCTACGTGTTGTCGCCTGGCGCGGTGCCTTGATCTCGAAGATGTCGGCCAAGGCGGCGCTCTGGCGCTGCGCATCGGGGCCGCTTGTCCCGGGCAGCGATCGGCGTCTCGTTCCCGGCCGGAGGGAGCCTCGACTACGTCGCAGTCAAGCCCCGGCGTAGCTCCCTCCGATTGACGCTCGATACTCGACGGAGCAAGAAAGCCAATTCACGGTCTAGCCAAGGCCTCTAGCGTGCGCGTAGGGCAAGAAGTAATCCCTGCCACTGGCCTTCGGGACGCCGTGCTGATGCCCTTCGGGGTGCGGCCCGATTCGGAGCTCGGCGTGGACTACTGCCCGTTGCCGCCCTGGTTCGGGATCGCCCCGATCGGGCTCGCCCTCGGTGGGCTGCTCTACCCCCCGGGGCGAGCGAAGCCCGCGGGCGACCGGGCCGCCCCCGGTGATCGCTTTGGTTCACGGGGTGGCGGTGATCGTCGCGGGCGTTCTGCACCACCGTCGATGCAGGCGGGCACGACCTGGAGCTACCGGGGAAAGCCCTTGCGTGCCGACGATGCTTCGGGTTACGGTTCCACCCCGGTCGCGTGCCGCGTAGCGTCGTCTGGCACAGTCACCAGGGTAAAAGTGCCTTGTCGGCAGTTGGCTGGCTCTCCACCCGGTGGCGCCCTTTGCATGGTGGCTAACTTCAAATCTTCAGATGACCCCCGGGGGGGCGACAATGAGTGATGAGAATGCTGCCGCGCCCGGCACAACTATGAAGAATTCCCGCTGGCGCAGTTTCGGGGTAGGCCTCTTGGTCGTGATCGGCTGCCTCGCCATCGCCCTCGGCAGCATTGCGATCTGGCTCGAGTACACGCTGCTGGACACCGACGAGTACGTTGCGACCGTCGCGCCCCTTCCGTCCGAGCCAGCGGTGGCCGAGGCGCTCAGCGCCTACATCGTCGAGGAGGTCGTCCGCGAGACCGACGCCGAGGCTGAGCTCGAGACGGCCCTGAGCGAGAACCTCGGGCCAGAAGCGGCCAAGTTCTCGGGCATCATCGCGTCGAGCGTCTCGACGGGCGCCGAGAACGTCGTCGCTGATGTCCTCGAAAGTGAGGAGTTCGAGAAGCTCTGGAGCGACGCCCACCGCGCGGCCCACACTCTCGCCCTCGCTGCGATCGAGAACGATGAAGAGCTCTTGGTTGCGACCGAGGGCGCCGTAGAGCTGGATCTCAAGCCGATCGTCAATCGGGTCGTCGAGGATCTCACCGGTGAGTCCGACGTGGACATCTCGATTCCCGAGGAAGTCGGCACGATAGAGCTATGGGAGGACCGAGGGGGGCTCACGGAGGTACAGGACGCGGCCAGGCTGCTCAAGGCGCTCAGCTGGGTGTTGCCCGTGGTGGCCCTGATTGCGTTCGCCCTGGCAATCTGGCTCTCCCGCGGCCGCTGGCGTTCGGTGATGCAGA
>CAMYIK010000081.1 GCA_947258365.1 uncultured Thermoleophilia bacterium
ACTACGCACGGGCCCATCGAGGCCGCATGATCTGGGCGACGGCGATGTCGGCGCTCAACAAGGTCTTCGACGTCATGCCTGAGCTCATCATCGGCCTCGCCGTCGACGTGGTCGTGCGCGAGGAGGGCTCTCTCATCAGCGGCTGGTTCGGCGTCGACGACCAGTGGAATCAGCTGTTGCTGCTCGGTGGCATCAACGTCGTGGTGTGGGCCGGGGAGTCGCTGACCCAATACCTGGCGTCTCTGGCGTGGCGCAATCTGGCCCAGACCCTTGAGCACGAGGCGCGCATGGACGCGTACGCCCACGTTCAGGATCTCGAGCTGGCCTACTTCGAGGACCGCTCCTCCGGAGGCTTGCTGGCGGTCCTCAACGACGACGTCAATCAGCTGGAGCGATTCCTCGACGTCGGGGCGAACGACGTCATCCTCAACGTGGTCAACCTGCTGATCGTCGGAGCGATCTTCTTTGCGGTGTCGCCGACGCTGGCGCTGTTCGCCTTCTTGCCGATTCCCATCATCCTGTGGGGCAGCCTGATCTACCAAAAGCGCCTCGCGCCGCGATACGCGGTTGTCCGTGAGCGCGTGGCCCAGCTGTCGGGATCGCTCACCAACAACCTCGGCGGGATCGCCACGATCAAGGCCTTCACCGCGGAGAAGCGTGAGATCGATCGCATCTCCGGCGAGTCGCAGGCGTATCGCGAGGCCAACGAGGAGGCGATCCGCCTCTCCTCGGCCTTCGTCCCCCTTATCCGGATGGCGATCTTGGCCGGGTTCACCGTGACCCTCCTCGCGGGTGGATGGGCGGCGCTGAACGGCTCGCTGCGGCTTGGCCTCTACTCGGTGCTGGTGTTCATGACTCAGCGGCTCTTGTGGCCGCTGACGCGGCTCGGCGAGACGCTCGACCTCTATCAGCGAGGTATGGCCTCGACGCGGCGGATCCTGGACCTCATGGAGACTGAGCCCGCGGTCCTGCCAGGCGAGCGCAAGCTTCAGCGCCCGGTTCGCGGTGAGGTGGTCTTCGACGACGTGCGCTTCTCCTATCCGAGCGGCGAGGAGGTCATCCGCGGCCTGTCGATCGAGGTGCCGGCGGGGCAGACCCACGCGATCGTTGGCCTCACGGGTTCCGGCAAGAGCACCCTGGTGAAGCTGTTCCTGCGTTTCTACGAGCAGCAGTCCGGACAGATCCGCTTCGACGGTGTGCCGGTCGGAGAGCTGGAGTTCGAGGAGCTTCGTGGTGCGACGGGGCTCGTCGCGCAGGACACGTTCCTGTTCGACGGGACGGTGCGAGAGAACATTTCCTACGGGCGACCTGACGCGCCGCTCGAGGAGGTGCGGCGGGCGGCCGAGCTCGCGGAAGCCCAGGAGTTCATCTCTGGCCTGTCCAACGGATACGACACCGTCGTCGGTGAGCGCGGCCAAAAGCTGTCTGGCGGCCAGCGCCAGCGCCTGGCCCTGGCACGGGCGATCATCCGAGACCCCGCGGTGCTGATCTTGGATGAGGCGACATCCTCGGTGGACAACGAAACCGAGATGGCGATCCAGCGCTCGATGGAGATCGTTTCGCAGGGGCGCACCACGCTGGTGATCGCGCATCGGCTCTCGACGGTGCGCGGTGCTCACAAGATCCACGTGCTCGAGAACGGGACGGTCAGCGCATCTGGGACTCATGACGAACTCGTCGCGCGTGGCGGGCTCTACGCGGCTTTGTGGCGTGTTCAGACCGGCGCGGACCTGGCGCGCTCCGTGTAGGCGCACGCCCTGAGTGTTGACGACCTCCGCGTAGGCGCACGCCCGAGTGTTGGCGGCCGGGAAGCTCTCCTCGATTCGGTCGACCCATCACGGACTCGTCGATCTCTCTGTGCCTCAAGGAGCTAGGCTCAGGACATGATCCGTTTCCTCGTCCGCATCGGTGTCTCATTGGCGGCGAACGCCATCGGCCTTCTGGTCGCTGCGCTCGTGCTTGACAAGATGGATGTCGATGTGGCGTCGTTCCTCGTCGCGGTCGTGATCTTCACGATTGTTCTCGGGCTGCTCCTCCCGTTCATCGCCAGTCAACTGCGCAGACGGCAGTCGGCGGCGCTCGGTGGCGTGGCACTGATCGCGACTCTCGTCTCGCTGATCGTCACCGACCTCCTCTCGGACGGTTTCTCGATCGATGGCATCGGGACGTGGCTCGCGGCCGCGGTCATTGTCTGGGCGGCCTCGCTTGCGGCGGCGTTCATCCTGCCGTTCCTCGGGCTCAAGAAGTACCTGGAACAGAGGCAGGAGTAAGCCTGCGCTCCCGCGCGCCGACGAACCAGCACTGGTGGCCGAATCAGCTCAACCTGAGCATCCTCCGTCAGAACCACCCCCCAGGCTGATCCCCTGGGTGAGCTCTTCGACTACGCCGAAGAGCTCAAGAGCCTCGACTTCGAGGCGCTGGCCACGGACGTCGATGCGCTGATGACCCAGTCGCAAGACTGATGGCCCACCGACTACGGTCACTACGACGACCGCGCCCCGTGACTTTTTCGTGACGGCTCTGGGACAGCCTTCGGAGACCAAGCCGGTCGACGCCACCCGTCACAGGAGCTCGCGGATGAGCACAGCCCTCGCCAAAGCCATTGATCTCGACTACCACCGTCTCAGCACCGTTCGTGCCGAGATGGAGCGCCTGATTCGCAGCATCGACCTGGCCATCCTGAGCGGGGATGGGGCCGAGGCTCGCACGGTCGCGAAGCGCCTCCGGTACCTTGCCGGCGTCACAGAGGGCGCCGCAAGCTCTCCGCGCTAGATGTTCGTCCCCACAGCGCGAGCACGGATGGTGCCCTGGGTCGGGATCTTCGCCCCCGCCCCGGTGGCCGCTGTCCGTGCGTCAGGACGGCGAAGTGACTAGTCGGTCGAGGCTTCCTCGGCTTGCTCAGCCGCTTCTTCCTCGGCCTTCTTCGCCTTGTAGGCACGAATACGCGCGTCGCGCTCTCGCACCGTCAGGAAGCCGTAGCCGACTCCGACGCCCGGCAGCACTCCGGCGACTCCCATGCGAATGGGCTCGCCAAAGAGCAACCCGATCACTCCGAAGATGACCATGAAGACCGCACAGAACGCAGCGAGCTTCAGGTAGAAGGTCATGAGGGGGTGCTGCCCTCAGGGTTGTCCGTGACCCGGGTCCTGCCGAAGCGGAGCACCACGAAGAGGATCAGGAGCAAGAGCCCAAAGGCGGCAAGGGGATCGGCTCCCCGGCCTTCGGCGAAAGCCCGCACCATCTCGACGGCAACGGCGACTCCGACGAAGCTGAAGAGGATGAAGCCGAACCAATGCTGCCACGTGATCGGCAGGAATCGACGTATGCCGACATCGGTCGCCGATGGCGCGTAGTTGCTGCGCCGGCCGCGGCCGGCACCCTTCCTTCGAGAGCCAAAGATTGCTTTGAACACGGGCGCGAGCCTACCAGCCGTGCCCGATGGGGCCGATACGCTCCGCGAGATGCCTCACGATGACCGCGACGTGCTCTCAAGCGCCGGACCGACCGATGCGCGACCGCCCTTTCGCTTCTCGCTGAGGATGCTGACCGACTTCGCCGACACGGACCTCGCGGGCATCGTCTATTACGGCCGCTTCTCGCATCTGTGCGATCGGGCGGTGGTTGCCTATCGGCACTACCTTGGCGTGGCGCCGATCGGGCCCGCCGAGCACTCTCTCGTGGTGAAGACCCACCAGTGCGAATTCTTCGCGCCGCTGGTCTTCGACGAGCCTGCCGAGATCTTTGTGCGCACCTCAGACGTGGGTCGCACGAGTCACACGGTGATCTTCCGCGTCGAGGGTGACGGTGGCACCCATGCGGCAGACATCACGCAGACCTTCGTCGGTCTTGATCGGTACGGCGGTAGACCGTCGCCGATGCCGGAGGACATGCGGGCTGCCCTGACGGGTTTCGAAGGGCTCGGAGCCCACCGTTGAGCCGGCTTTGGGGTGAGGAGCGCGCCGCTCTGGCGGATGCCGGCGCCGACGTCATATCTCTAGGTCAACTTGAGGCTGAGTTATCGCACGTGCTCGTGATGCCCAATGCTCCGATCCTCGACGCCCACGTGCATCTGGGGCGTGATGCCGATGGTCATGTCCTCACGGCGAACGATTTGGTCGCAGATCTCGATCAATGGGGTGTTTCGGCGGCGGTTTGCTTTCCCGCAAACGAGCCCGGACCCGGTGGCCAGTTCGTCGAGGCAAACGACGCGGTTCTTGCGGCCTCCAGAGAGCGGCCTGAGCGCATCATCCCGTTCTGCCGCATCGATCCGAACGGCGATTGGGAGACCGAGCTCGAACGGGCCGCGGACGCCGGCGCTCGTGGGCTCAAGCTGCACCCGGTCGGACAGTCGTTTCGGCCGGAGGCCGGGGAGAGCATCGCCGCGGTATCGGCGGCGACCGAGCATGGCTGGCCGGTGCTCTTTCACGCCGGTTTCGGCGCACGGCGTCTCGCGGGGCCGTTCGCCGCGCTCGCGGAAGCGGTGCCGGATGCCCGGCTGATCCTCGCTCATGGAGGACGAGGAGACGCGAAAGCCCTGGCGTCGGAATTCGCCGGAGAGATGCGGATCGCGTTTGACACCTCGCTTGCCACGGTCGCCGATCTGGTCGCCCTCTCGCCGGCGCAGTTGATGTTCGGCTCCGACCGTCCCTACGGCGAACACGCGAGCGCGCTGCATCTGGTTGCTGCCACCGCAGGTGTCGCGGACTGGAGCGACGCGGACCTTCACGCCGTCCTCGGCGGAAACCTGAGGAGCTGGCTCGATGACCCGCGCTGAGGCTGCACGCATCCTCGCCTTGGCGAGTCAGTGCGAGATGGCACTCGTCCGCAAGGATCGAGTTGTGGGACCTCTACTGGCGCAGGCCGCACGGGCTGCTGACGGTCTTGCCGGCGCCCAGACGCTGGCGCTTGCCGCCCGCCTTGTCAGAGACGTGGACATCACGACTCACGAGCCGGCGCGAAAGGTCGCCCAGGCCCTGACTCGCGTGGCCACCCAAGAAGCCCAGGCGGCGCTACTTCGGTCCTAGGTCCGCTCTCGGCGTGTGGGTTCGGAGCCGGGTCGCCACTTCTCCGTGACCAACCGGCCGGCCTTCACGTGCACCAGGCTCACGGCGTCGAGGTCAAGTCGATAGAGGTCGCCTTGGAGCTCCTCGGGGGGCGGGCCCTCAAGGTGGGCGGTGATGGCCTGCCAGACCGCGAGGTCATCCACCTGCTCGACGGCGCCAGTCAGCGTGGCATCTCCATTCGCCAGGTCCTTCTCCAGCGGCGCGGAGTGGAGGGCGAAGCGCGGATCCCTCGCCAGGTCGCGCCCCTTCGCCGAGTTCGGCATGCTGCCGAGCCACGCGTCGGCGGCATGGAAATGCACTTCTATACCGCTCAGCCGTGGGGCCCCCTCGGGGCGCACCGTCGCGAGCACATGATGGACGTTGGCGGTGAAGCGAGCGTGCACTCGCCCAGCCAGATCCGGCGCCTCTCGCGTGAATTGCTCCCAGCTGGCCATCGTGAGCCAGTATCGCGGACAAGGGACTTCTGCGGTCAGCTACCGTCCCGGCGTGCCGCCGATCCGCTTTTCGCTGAGACGCACGACGAAGGACTTCGACGCCGGCTTCGCGGCGGTTCGCGAGGAGTTCGGGGTGCCCGATCATCATCCGGCGCGCGTCCAGCAAGAGGCTGCTCGACGAGCGCGAGAGTTCCGCCCCGGTGAGCGTCAGGATCTGCGTGATCTGCCATTCGTGGCGATTGATCCACCGGGTAGTCGAGATCTCGATCAGGCCTACTTCGCGGAGCGTCAGGGGACGGGTTATCGCGTCTGGTACGCCATCGCCGACGTCGCGGGTTTCGTGATGGCCGGTGGCGCCATCGATGAGGAAGTGCGTAGTCGAGGCGTCACCCTGTACGCGCCCGATCGGAACTCTCCGCTGCATCCGGCGGTGCTTAGTGAGGGCGCTGCCAGCCTGCTGCCGGGCCGCGAGCGCCCGGCGATCGTCTGGCGCCTCGACCTCGACGCCGACGGCGGGCTTGGCGAGGTCGTCGTGCAGCGCGCCGGGGTCCGCAATCGGGAGGCGATTTCCTATGGGGAGGCGCAGCTCCGGATCGATTCGGGATCTGCCAGTGCGCCCCTTGCGCTGCTACGCGAGATCGGTGGCCTTCGCCATGAGCGCGAGCAGGCGAGAGGCGGAGTCAGCATCAGCCTGCCCAGCCAGGAGATCGAGAAGGATGGCGAGACCTATTCGCTGGTGTACGACGCGGCGCTTCCGGTCGAGCGTTGGAACGCGCAGATCTCTCTCCTGACCGGCATCGCCGGTGCGCGCCTCATGCTTGACGCCGGCGTCGGCGTGCTTCGGACACTCCCGCCGGCTGACCCGGAGATCGTCGAGTCACTCCGTCGCAGAGCCGCGGCGCTTGGGGTGAATTGGCCCGCGGACCGGTCCTACCCGGACTTCGTTCGCGATCTCGACCCGGACACGGCCGAGGGGGCGGCATTGCTGACTCAGTCCGTACGGGCTCTCAGAGGTGCGGGCTACGAGGCGTTTGACGGCGCGCCCCCTGCCATGACGGGGCACTCCGGAGTTGCGGCCAACTATGCGCACGTCACCGCGCCGTTGCGCCGCCTGGTCGACCGCTACGGCCTGGAGGTCGCCCTCGCAGCCCATGAGGGGCGACGTCCGCCGGGATGGGTTCTTGCCGCGTTGGAGGATCTCCCCGAGATCATGGGCTCTACCCGGCGTCGGGAGCGTGGCTTTGAGCGCGCGATCGTGGATCTGGTCGAGACCATTGTGCTCGGATGCCGTATCGGTGAGGAGTTTCCGGCCGTTGTGGTGGACCGCCACAAGGACAAGACCACCGTCATGCTCCGCGAGCCGGCGATCGTCTCTCGCGCGGCGAACGGCCGCCACGCGCAACTCGGTGACCAGGTGATCGTCCGTGTCGCCGGAGCTGATCCGGCGACACGGAAAGTTGAACTCGAGGTCCTCTAGGAGGCCTTGCTCTCGAGGTACTTCGCGAGCATCTTCTCGCCTTCGGCGTGGCCCTCGTCGAAGTAGACCCGATTGATCTCCTTGAAGATCTCGAACTGCTCCGGGACGTCGTCCTCAGACATGGTGGCGTCTACCGGGCATGCCTCGACGCACGCGTCGCAGTCGATGCACTCATTCGGATCGATGTAGAGGATCGTCGCGGTCTCGAAGTGCTCCTCACCCTGCGTCGGGTGAATGCAGTCCACGGGGCAGACATCAGCGCACGAGGTGTCTTTGGTTCCGACGCACGGTTCGGCGATGACGTAGGCCATGGACTGATGTTCTCCTGTCGACGAGTGCGGGCGATGCGGGTCGCCCTGAGGCAGTCAGCTTACCAATGACGGTGCGGCTTCTAACCGGAACGAGCTAGGAAACGCGCAGCCTCGCGACTAGCTGGTCTGCCGCCATAAGCAGGGCTTTTGCCGCCGCGGACTCGGGGTCGGCGACTACTACGGGTCGACCGTCATCACCCGCGCGCGCGACTGCCGACTCCAGAGGAATCTCACCGATCAGTGGCACGCCGAGCTCATCAGCCAGTCGTGAACCCCCGCCGCCTGAGAACACCTCGTACCGCGCGCCCGTGTCGGGCGCGATGAACCAGCTCATGTTCTCGATGACGCCGACGACGTCGAGGTTGACCCGTTCGGCCATCGCGGCCGCGCGCCGCGCGACACGTTGCGCGGTCATCTGGGGCGTGGTCACGATCACCAATGAGGCCGTCGGCAGCAGTTGCCCGATCGAGATCGAGACGTCCCCGGTGCCTGGCGGCAGATCGACCAGGAGGTAGTCGGGGCTGTCCCAGAAGACGTCGGTGACGAAGCTCGTGAGGGCCTTGTGCAGCATCGGGCCGCGCCAGATGACCGGGCTGTCTTCTTCGGTGAGGAAGCCGATCGACATGACCCGTACCCCCATGGAGTCGACCGGGATGATCAGATCGTCGACCATCACCGCGGGCCGGTTGACGCCCATCATGCGCGGGATCGAGTAGCCGTAGACATCGGCATCCAGCAGGCCCACGCTGTGCCCCTGCTCGACAAGTGCCACGGCAAGGTTGGCCGTGATGCTCGATTTGCCGACGCCGCCCTTGCCCGAGGCGATAGCGATCACCTGGGTCGGGCTCGCTTCGTCGAAAGGCGACTCCTTGGTGGCGCCGCCCGCAAGCCCGGAGCGCATCGACTGGCGCTCCTCGTCGCTCATGGCGTCCATCGTGACGCGAACACCTTCGATACCGGGCAGCTCCAGCAGCGCGTCGGTGACCCGGGTCTGGATCTCCGCCTTCAGTGGGCAGCCGGCGACCGTGAGTCGGATCGCCACGTCCACGCGCCCACCATCGACCTCGACCTCGCCCAGCATCCCGAGGTCGGCGATGCTGCGGCGCAGCTCAGGGTCTTCGACGCCGCGAAGAGCCTCCAGGACGGCGTCGCGAGACGGACCGGCCATTACATGAACATGCGGGCGAAGCGCTCGGCTTCAGCCAGGCTGACTCCCCACGGACCGTGCCCCGGATAGATCAAGGTCTCGCCGGGAAGCTCGGCGAACGTGCGGGTGAGGCTCTGGACCATCGCCGCCGGATCGCTGCCGGGAAAGTCGGTACGCCCGACGCCTTGGGCGAAGACGAGGTCGCCGACAATGGCCTCGCCCTCCGCTTCGCAGTAGGCCACCCAGCACCCCGGCGAGTGACCAGGAGTGTGCAGCAGGCGGAAACTCAGGCTCCCGCACTCCAAGGCGTCGTCTTCGGTCAGGATGCGAGCGGGCTCGGTACCTGGCGTCGGCGGCGGATTGCCGAACAGTGCGGGGTTGAAGGGCGCGGGCGCGCGGATCCAGTCCTCATCGCCCTGGCCGGACCAGATCGGTAGGCCATCGCTGGCCCAGACATGATTCTCGACCACGTGATCCCAATGGCCGTGTGTGTCCCACACCGCGATCGCGGTGACCTCGAGACGAGCAAGGGTCTCGCGGACCCACGGCTCGCTGCCGGCCGCCGGGTCGATGATCAGCGCGCTTCCGCCACGCTCGTCGGCGACCACGTAGGTGTTCGTGGCTACCGGTCCGAAGGTTCCGCCTTTGATGAGCACGGCAGTAGTTTAGGGCCGTGAAGATCTCCGTTGGCTCCGACGAGCGCACACCTCTGACTGATGACATCGTCGCCGCCCTGAAGAAGCGCGGCCACGAAGTGTCGCTGCACGGCCCGCTGGCCGGCGGCGATCAGGAATGGGCGGAAGTGGGAGAGACCCTCGGCCGTGAGGTCGCCTCAGGCCAGACCGAGCACGGCGTGCTGTTCTGCTGGACCGGCACGGGCGCGTCGATCGCCGCCAACAAGGTGACCGGAGTGCGGGCCGCGTTGTGCGGCGATGCCGAGACCGCACGAGGTGCCAGGCGGTGGAATCGGGCGAATGTGCTCGTGATGTCACTCAGGGCGACCAGCCCGCCTCTTGGCATCGAGATTCTGGACGCCTACCTGGAAGAGCCGCCGGAGGCCGATGATTTCGATCGGCGCAACCTGGCGCGGATCACGGCACTCGAGAGCGCCGAGGACTAACCCCCGAGAATCGACCCGAGGTCGTCGAGTGGCAGCGCTTGCGCGTCGTCGGGCACAGAGACCGTGGTCGACTTGCCGAACTCGGAGAAGTTGAGCTTGGCATCCAGACCGAGCCTGACGAGGTTAAACTCCTCGACCTCTCCGTCGAGTGCCAGGCCGACCTCGATTTGGCGAGGAAGCAGGTCGGACCGACCGATCCAGATTTTGATCTCGCCGCGCGTGAAGGCGTCTCGTAGTTGAGCGCGCGCGTCGTCACTGACGCCGCCACTGCTCAGTAGCGGCCCAAGATCGTCGATGACCGCGTCGCGGTCGATGTCAGCGGTCAACTCGACCGTGTTGACGCCATCGATCTCCACGCGTCCGGTCTCCATCGGGTTCTGTACCCAGCGAAGCAGCGCGCGAGGAGCGGCCCCCACGTCGATGTCGCCGATCGCGTCGCCGGTCTCGATCTCGAAGTCGCGTCCCAAGAGGCTGGCAAACAGTCGCTCCTCGACCCAGGTGATGTTGGCCTGAGCCGAGAACGGACCGAAGTCCGCCGCGACATCCAGCGAGGCATCCGGCGGCTGCACGGGGCCCTCGCCCGAGACGGTCCCGAGGCCCGCCAGCAAGCCCAGCGGCGTGGTCGGCGGAAGGGCGGCCGGCCCGACGTCGGTATCGATGTCGGCCTCGAAGCTCAGCCGATAGGCCTCCTCTTCGGCAAAGGCGTCAGCCGACTGCTGAAGCAGCTCATCGGAGGTCAGGCCTTCGGTCTGATCTCCGCCGGAGTCACCGTCGCCACCGCAGCCCGCAGCGAGGGCGATTGCGGCCAGAGCGAGGAGGGCAATCTTCAGTAGTCGAGAGGCGATGGAGGCGGTATAGCATGCGCCGATGCCAGCAACGGCTGCACTTGGCGGCACCTCTCGGCTGGCCCTGACGCCGGTGGGGGTCGGCACCACATATTCGGCCTACGGAATCGCGCAGACCTGTTTCTTGGTCCATGCCGGCGATCGCAACGTGCTGCTCGACCTCGGCTCTGGGGCGATGAATCGCCTGCAAAACCACCTCGATCCGAGTGACCTGGATCTGGTGGTGATCAGCCACCTTCACCCGGACCACTGCGTGGACCTGTTCCCGTTGCGGGTCTACATGGTCTGGGGCCCTGGCGCAGGCAAGTCGATTCCCGTCCTCGGTCCGGCGAGACTGCGAAAGATCTTGGTTGATTTCGCCGGT